>NZ_VYIX01000002.1:900000-1031431 GCF_009755885.1 Brachyspira sp. SAP_772
CCATTTTAGCACCTCTGTCTAATTGAGCCAAAGTAGCCTTATCAAGACCTATACCAAGCTGAGAGAAAGCCTCAAGAGACCTATATGATGCCAAATCAAGTCTCAAAGTACCAGCAACCTTTTTCATAGCCTTAGTTTGAGCATTACCGCCTACACGAGAAACCGATATACCAACATCAATAGCAGGACGAACACCGCTCATAAATAAACTTGGAAGCAAATATATCTGTCCGTCAGTAATTGATATTACGTTTGTAGGAATGTATGCAGATACTTCATTATCTTGAGTTTCAATGATAGGTAATGCAGTTAAAGAACCAGCCCCCAATTCATCGCTCAATTTTGAAGCTCTTTCTAATAATCTTGAATGCAAATAAAATACATCGCCGGGGAAAGCTTCTCTTCCGGGAGGTCTTCTAAGAAGAAGTGATATTTGTCTGTATGCATTAGCCTGTTTAGATAAGTCATCGTATATTATGAGAGTGTCTTTTTTCTCCTCATACATAAAATATTCTGCCATCGCACAACCAGCATAAGGAGCAATATATAATAGCGGAGCAGAATCTGAAGCAGTAGCTGCAACCACTATAGTATAATCTAAAGCACCATGCTGTCTTAAAGTTTCAACAACACCTGCAACAGTAGAAGCTTTTTGACCTATAGCTACATATACACATATAACACCAGTATCTTTTTGATTGATAATTGTATCAAGAGCAATGGAAGTTTTACCAGTGCTTCTGTCTCCAATAATAAGCTGTCTTTGTCCTCTTCCTATTGGAGTCATAGAGTCTATTGCTTTTATACCAGTTTGAAGCGGTTGTTTTACAGCCTGTCTATCTGCAATTCCCGGAGCAGGATATTCTATTACTCTTCTTTTGCTTGTAGTAATATCACCCTTACCGTCTAAAGGAACCCCCAAAGGATTAACAACTCTTCCTAAAAGCTCTTCTCCAACAGGAACTTCTAATATTCTTTTTAATCTGCTAACCTTACTTCCTTCTTTTATGCCAACATAATCACCTAAAACAATAGCACCAATAGTCTCTTCTTCCAAGTTAAAAGCTATTCCTATAGCACCGCATTCAAATTTAATCATCTCATTAGCCATAATATGCGGAAGTCCAACTATCCTTGCTATACCATCACCAACCTCTACTACTACACCAACCTCATTAGGAGCAAAATCTGCTTTATAATTTTTTATCTCCTCTTTAAGTAAAGCAGCAATTTCATTAGCTTTTATATTCATAAAACGTTTCCTTAAAAATTATTCGCAAAAATTATTCTGCAATTATTTTTCAATTATTCTGCAAGAAGAGAATCTTTTACACTATTTAAAAGCCTCTTCATACTATAATCATATATAATATCTTCTATCTCTACTATAATACCGCCTATAATAGATTCATTAATATCAATATAAAAATGAACATTCTTATTAACCATTTTTATAATATCTTTTTTCAATTCTTCAATGCCTTCTAACTCTTTAGCAATAGTAATTCTCACAGAGAGTATATCATAAAACTCATTACATAAGTTTTCATATTCTACTATTATAGCAGGTAAAATATTAAATAAATCTTTCTCTACCAATATAGATAACAAATTAAGAGTCTCATGAGATATTTTGTTCTCATACACCCTTCTAATAACATCAACTCTTACATTGCCATCTATAAAATTTGAAGTGAAAAAAGAAAAAGTATCCTTATCTTCAAATAAAGATGAATAAATAACATCAAAATCTTTTTTAATAATATCTATTTTTTTTAATTCATTAGCCGCATCAAACATAGCCTTAGCATAGTTTTTAGCACTTGCCTCATTTTTTACTATTCGCTTAAATCTAGCGGTTTTTTCTTTCTGAACCTCATGGAATATTTCAGTTTTTAAATTTGTAAAAATTTCAGCAGCTATAGGATCCATATTCTCCTCTATAAACTAATAATTATTAAACAAATCTATTTTTCATCATATTTATTTGATTCTTTATACTATAATCATAAACCGTATTGCCAATATTAACTATTATACCGCCAATTAAGCTATCATCTATCTCTATAGTATATTCTATTTTTTTATCAGAAAATGATTTTATAGTGTCTATTATTTGTTTTATAGTATCTTCATTTATGCTGCAAGAAGCTATAATCTTTACTCTCACAGTATTATTATATTCATCAAACATTGCACCATAAATATCTACTATATTAGCTAATTCATCTATAAGCTCATTTTCTATAAGTAAATTGACAAAAGAAAAAATCTCCTTAGAAAATATTGGTTTTAATTTCTTTTCTACAAGTTTTACCTTTTCTCTTTTATCTATTTTTTTATCATCAAAATATTTTTTTATCTCTTCATCTTCAAATAATTTAGAGCATTCTTTAAGTTCTTTATATATTTCATTTATTAAACCAGCATCTTTAGCTATATTAAATATAGCACTAGCGGCTGGTGTTAATAATTTTTCATCATTACTGTTCATTTTAACAAAGCCCTATCTTTATTAGAGATACATATTTTTTATTTATTGTTATCTTTTTCAAAATTATTCACAAACTCATTTATCAAAGCTTGATTATCATTTTTATCTATATTTCTTTTTAATATAGTTTCAGCCATAACAACAGCAATGTCTACCGCCTGTTTTCGTACATTTCCCATAGCTTCATCTTTAGCTCTGTCAATTTCAGAGAGTATTTTACTTCTATGAGATTCAGCCTCTTCACGAGCATTGCCAATAATTTTATCTCTAACCCTATTAGCCTCAATCCTAGCATTTTCTATTATAGAACTAGCCTCTGCCTTAGCATTATCAATCTGCTCTCTGTATGCAGCCAAAGATTTTTTAGCATTTTCCCTAGTTTTTTCTGCCTCTTCCAAGTCCTCTTGTATCTTATCTGCACGTGCATTCAAGCCTTTAAGAATTATCTTCCAAGTAGAAGCTCCAAGTACAGCAAGAACTAGTAAAAACGTTATCCAAGTCCATATAATAATACCCGGATCTATCTTTAAAAGTGCCATAGGTATTTACCCCCATTTATCTTTTATTATAATCAGTATTATTAAATGTTATCTGGTAAATAAAGCTAAAATACATATAACTAAAGCAAATAAACCAACACCTTCTATTAAAGCAGCAGAAATAAGCATCGCTGTTTGTATCTTACCAGAAGCCTCAGGCTGTCTAGCAATACCTTCTACCGCTCTTGAACCTATAAAACCTATACCCAAACCAACTCCAATAGCTGCAAGTCCTGCTCCTATAGTAGCTCCTATTATAGCAAATTCCATTTTTTTACTCCTTTTTATTAAAAAATATAATTTAATTTATAATTAATGCTCATCGCTAATGGCAATCTGTATATAAACCGCCGACAACAATGAGAATATATAAGCTTGTAAAACAGCGACAAACATCTCAAGTACATATATAAAACTTAAAAATAATACCGCAAAAGGTGATACCAATAAAGTTCCAGACATAATGATAAGATAAGGTATTACTATCATCATTATGTGTCCGCCTGTGATGTTCGCAAATAAACGAATAGTTAAAGCAAATGCTCTATTAAACAAAGTTATAAACTCTAAAACCCATATTATAGGTATTAGAGGTATTGGAAGACCTTTTGGTACTAATTTTATCCAATATTTTATTATTCCTTTCTTTCTTATTCCTGCGAATATGTAGACAACAAATACTAATAAAGCAATAGCACCTGTAAAACCAATATTAGCTCCTAAACCGCCTGCCAAATAAGCATAATGTCCATCTTCTGTAGGTAGTTTTATTAAGGCTGGTAAAAGTCCTAAAAGATTAGAAAATAATACGAATAAAAATACAGTTAAACAAAAAGGTACATATTTTTTGCCTTCTTCACCTAAAGCTGCCCCTATAACGTCTTTATTCATATAATCTATTATAATTTCTAATAGGTTTTGTAAATATGTTGGCTTATTAAATGGTCTTTTTAATTTATGAGCCAAATATTTCATACTTAGTATTGATAAAATACCTGCTACTGTTACTAAAATAATATGTTTTGTTATTTTAAAGTCGAAATCTATATAATGTCCTAATTTTATAGGGATTGAGAAGAAAGGATGTTCTGTGTTATCTCCTATCTCTTCCATAATATAGTCATTAATGCTTTCTGCTGCAAATACTTCACCATTTGAAAAAATACTGAAACAAATTAAAAACATTATAAAAACATTTCTAATAAAAATTAATCTATTCATAACTTCTTTTCTTTACTATAATTTTATAAATATAATTTGATATTAATTGTATAACTATTAAATAAAAAATCAAGAATTATTTTACAACTTTTCTATAGCATCTGATACTGTCATAAATATAGGAAAGAAGCTTATTATTTTTGTTAATTCAAAAACTTTTCTTACATTTTCTGTAATTTTTACTATTCCTATTTTGCCGTTTACCTTTTTAAAAGAGCCGATTGCAAATACAAAAACTCCTATTCCGCTGCTGTCTATATAATATACATCTTCCATATCTATAATTATTCTTTTTGCCCCGAAGTCTATTTGTGAGTTTATAGCATCTTTTAAATCTGAAGAAGTATAAACATCAATATCTCCTACTAATCTTATAACAGAAGTATTATTTTCTAACTCTTCAATACTTATTTCCATATTTTTAAACTCCAATAAAATTATATAATATTATATATATAAAAATTAACATATATACTAATTTTTTACAAGGATATTTTAAAAAGCATTCTATAAAAAATAAAGAGCCTGCTTCATTAAAAAAACAGACTCTCTAAATGGAATATTATATTATTTTATTCAAATATTACTCTAGGATTATTATCTATATAGCTTTCTGGTATATTGTTAAGCTCTTTGATTTTTGATATTATAGCATCACGCATATCATTACCAGTCATAACTATATTTTTACCCTTTTGCCCTATAGGATTGCCGTCAGCATCCTTATAGCCATCTCCTCCATCTAAAATGAAGTCTGATATGATTATTACATAATCTTTATTTTCTGTTATGTCTTCTCCATTTAATTTAGCTGAAATTAATTTTCCATCTGTGCCGTATTTTACTTCAACACCTCTTGAATATTGTAAAAATCCGCCGCCGCCTTTTTTGGTATAAGATATTTTTATCATATCAAGTAAATCTTTTCCATTTAGCATTACTATTACAGCCTGATTATTAAATGGAAAAAACTCATTTTGTATTTTACCTAAAGTTATATCTCCATATGGCAAAGATGTTCTTAATGCTCCTGAGTTTATTATAGCAATATCTACGTTGTCATAAGAATCTAACACCAAATCACAGGCAAAATTTCCTATAGCCATAGAATTAGTTCTTATTCCATCTTGACTAAGCTCTATAGGTAAACTTCCTATTCTTACATTAAACTCTTTATCTACTGTGCCTTTCATCTCATCAATAAATGCAAGCATATCAGTATCTTGTTCTATATTGCTGTCCATAGGTATAAGTTTATAATCAATTTTTTCTATTTTTCCATTATTTACAGATAAATCTATTTGTCCTAAATACATTCCATAACTTCCAGCCTGCACTATAGGCGTACCGTTAACAATATCTGCTTCTTCCAAAACAGTATGGCTATGTCCTCCAATTATTACATCAAAAGTTTTAGGAAAAGCTTCGGCAATCTTTTTGTCAATTTCATAACCAACATGGCTTAAAAGTATTGTAACATCATTAGTTGTATTAAGCGGGGTAGATTTTAAGAAATTTTTTAATGATTCTATCTCTTCTTCAAATACTAAATCTTTAATGCTTGATGCACTATATACTGATTCTGTAGTTGTAATGCCTATTATAGCTACATTAAGATCGTTTACATTTGTAACAATATGTGGCAAAGCATAATAACTATTGTCGTTTTTATTTTTTATGTTTATAGATAGAGTAGGGAATTTTCTCTCTTTCATTATTTGAGTAAAATTATCAAGCCCATAATCTACAAAATGGTTTCCAACTGTAGCTGCATCGACCCCAATCATGTTCATAATATCAACTTCATCTCTGCCCATAAATACTGTAGAATAAACGCTTCCTGTAATAGTGTCTCCCGCATGAAGAATTAAAACATTATTATTTGTCTCTTCTACATCTTTTATATATTTAGCTCTTCTTGCAGCCCCATACATATAATTAGTTTCTGCAGGAGTTACTTCTTTGTTTACTATCATTTCTTCTTCATCTCGTCCATGTGTATCATTCATATGTATGATAGTTAATTTGCCATTGTTTGTAGATTTTTTTTCTGTATTATTATTATTGCATGATGATAAAACAAAAAAAATCATTAGTAAAATAATGCTAACTTTTTTCATATATATAAACTCCAATATTTTATATATAAATAGTATATTTTACTAATGACTATTGTCAATTAATTATATTAATATAAATTATTTTTTTTATTTAATACCTGTCTTAAACCTTCTTTTGCTTGATAATCTCCTCCGTTATAGCTTAAAGCATTTCTATAGCTTTCTTCTGCATTATCCAATTCATTTAATCTAAAGTAACATTTACCCAAAGCTAAATTTATATCAAACATTTCTTTTTTATTTTCTGCTATAGTTAAAGCTTCACTATAAGCATATATAGCATCATCATATTGAAGTCTTCTATAACAATAATTACCATAAAGCATGTAATTTTCCACTTTAGGAGACATTTCTACGAGTTGTCTATAATATGAGCTTGCTTCATTATATAAACGAATCTCTTCCATCATAGTAGCTAATGTTTTCCAAGCTGTTTCTCTTATAAATGTGGTATTATTTTCATCATTAGCTGCTACTAACAGAGATTCATTTGCTTTTTTGTATTCTCTGTTTTTATAATATAGCATGCCAGCCCTATATAAACTTTCTCTATCACTAGGATATTTTGACAATGTGTAATTATAATAATTTAAAGCTTCATTATAATTGCCGATGCTTTCATAATATATAGCTAAAGTTCTGCTAGGAAAAGCGTTTCCTATAGATTCTTTTATTGAGTTTTCAAGTAATTTAATTCCTCTGTCTGAGTTTCCATAATATAATTCTAATTCACCTAATCTTGGTTTGAATATTGCATTATTAGTTTCTATTGTATATATTTCTTTATAATATTTTAATGAAGCTGTGAAATTCTTTTGTCTGTAAGTAATATCCCCAAGTCTCTCTAAAGCTGTTTTATATAAATCATCTTTTTTATCTAATATTATGATTTTTTTATAATTATCTTCAGCCTCATCTAATCTATTTCCTTTATAGTATGAATTTGCAAGCAGTCCTATGGCCTCATAAGCATTTGTGTAGTTTTTTATTTTGGATAATCTGTAATAATATTTTATAGCCTTATCATAATTATTTTCTTCTTCATATAAATTACCCAAAGCTATCATAGTATCAATATCATTAGGGTTTTGATTTAATATCTGCTCATAAACCTTTTTAATAGAATCATAATCTTCAACTTGTTCATATACTTTTACTAATCTCTTTACAGATTCTACTTGTGTTTTGGAATTGGCTAAACTTTTTAAATACATTTCTATAGCGCTGTCAGTGTCTCCTGCTATAACATATATATCACCAAGCACATTAGCAGCCATGTCAGCATATTCATTATTGCTCTTTCTCACTAGCTTACTTAAAGTATCATAAGCTAAACTTTGCATTCCTTCGTTTAGGGCTATTATACCAACATTAAACATAGCCTCATCATTCTCTTCAAGTTTGAGCACTCTTTCATAATACCCCTTAGCTAAACGCGGTAAATCTCTATCCATGTAAAATTTACCTATAGTAAGTAGGGTAGGAACATAGTTTGAATTAATAGACAATGCCTCTTCTAATGTTACCAAAGCATCATCATACATCTCCATATTTAAATATGTGATTCCTATATTGTGTTTTAATTCTTCATCAAAATATAAAGAATTGCTTACAGAACTAAATATTTTTAGAGCTTCTTCATAATTTTCTGTATCATTATATATTTTGCCTAATAAAATATTAGCCTCATATTCTTTTTTTGGGTCTATAGTTGTTGCTATTTCTTTTTTTAATATTGATTTAGCTTTATTATAATCTTTTTTTCTGTAGTATTCTTGTGCTAAAGTATATTCATCTACTATTCTTGGGTTTAATTTTATTTTGCCTTGATTAATAGCTACATTTAAAGATATTATAGATATTAAGCCCAATGCTCCTATAGATAATATAAATACAAAGATTCGTATATTTTGAAGTTTTTTTTCAATTTTTTTGTTGTATATCTTCTTCTTGTATTGCATCTAAAATCCCATTAACAAATTTATAAGAATCTTTATCACCAAATATTTTAGCTATTTCTACAGCCTCATCTATTACTACAGACTTTGGTATATCTTTTAAATATATAAGTGAATATATAGACATTCTTATTATAGATTTATCTACATATTGTATTCTTGAAATGTTCCAGTTTTTAGAATATTTTTCTATAATGCTGTCGATTTTTTCTAAATTGTTTATAGTGCCTTCAACGAGCTCTTTAGTAAAACTACTATTAGCTGCTTTTTTATCATCATATTCAAAATTTAATATTTCATTTATATTTGCTTTTTTTTCATTTATTTCATATGAATATAAAGCCATAACTGCATATATTCTAGCCTGTCTTCTTGTGCCATATTTTGATAAATCTAAATCTTTTATTTTTTCTTTAGATTTAACTATTACTTTTTTCTTGATAGCTTTTTTAGGTGCTTCATTATTTAGTTCATTTACTTCTTCATTGTTGTTTATTTCTTCAGACATATATATCCCAGCAAAAAATTAATTTTCTGTTATTATTTTCGGCAATGACATGCTTAAAAAATAATAGCAAATAATATTTTATTTATATATTAATGATAATAAATATTGATAAAAATTGCTATAAATATTTGTTAATTTAGTTTGACAATAAGTATAATTTTTTTATAAATTCAATATCATACAAAAACTCTTTTTTATACTTAAAAATTAATATTGAAAATTTGACCTTTCAGAGTTATTACTATAAAATGTTATTTATGAAAAAATAGATATTGGAGTTATAATTATGAGTAAGGTTGTCAAGTTTTTATTATTATCCTATTCTCTGTTCTTATTTGCTTCTTGCGGCGGCGGAAGCATACATGAAGATGGAGTTTTGCGTTTGAATGTTGGTCCTGAGCCTCAAACTATAGACCCAACATTAAACTCTGCTATAGATGGCAGTATTTATATAATACATGCTTTTGAGGGGTTAGCGCAAAAAGATAAAGATGGTAAAATTGTAGGCGGTGTGGCTGAGAGTTGGGACGTTACTGATAACGGTACTAAATATGTATTTCATATTAGAAGCAATGCTAAATGGTCTGACGGAAAACCTGTTGTGGCTGATGATTTTGTATATAGCTGGAGAAGGGCTGCTGACCCTAAAACTGCTGCTAATTATAGTTATCAGATGGAGCCTTTAAAAAATGCTAAAAAGATTACTGCTGGTGAGATGCCTGTGGAATCTTTAGGGGTTAAGGCTATTGATGACAATACTTTAGAGGTTACTTTAGAAGCTCCTACACCATATTTTGATCAGCTTATGGCTTATCCTGTGTATTTCCCTTTGAGAAGAGATATTGTTGAGGCTAATCCTGATACTTGGACTATGAGTGCTGATACTTATATTGGAAATGGTCCTTTTAAAATGACTGAAAGACAAATTGATAGCAGAATAGTAATGGAAGTGAATACTAACTATTGGAATATTGATGTTATAGTTCCTAAGAAGTTAATTTTTATATTGATGGATAATCCTACTTATGTGGTTGCTGGTATAAAAGACGGTTCTATATATTTCTCTGACAGAGTACCTGCACAGGATATGGATACATTAAAAGAGGAAGGATATTTAGAAATAAAACCATATTTAGGTTTATATTATTATAGTTTAAATGTTACTAATGAAGCATTGAAAGATAAGAGGGTGAGAAGGGCATTAGCTTTGGCTATTGACAGAAATTATATAGTAGAGCAGGTTACAAGAGGAGGTCAGACTCCTGCTGCTGCTGTTGTTCCTCCTCAAATATCTGATGTTAATGGAAGCTTTAGAGATAATGGTGTAAATAGTTTTAGTTTAAATCCTGAAGATTATCAAAAAAACATAGAAGAGGCAAAACAATTATTAGCTGAAGCAGGTTATCCAAATGGAGAGAATTTCCCTGTACTTGAGTTTAAAACTAACCCGGGTGAGCATACTGCAGTATTTGAAGCTGTTCAGCAGATGTGGAAAAATAATTTAGGCATAGACACTACTATAGTAAGCGAAGAGTGGGCAGTATTCCAAGCATCACGTTATAGCAGAACTTATATTATAGCAAGAAATGGATGGATTGGTGATTATGATGACCCTATGACTTTTTTGGGTATGTTTTTAAGTTACAGCCCTCAGAATGTTGAAAGCTATAATAGTCCTATATATGACAGATTATTGGCTAATGCTTCTTCTACTGATGACAATAATATAAGAATGCCTTTACTTCATAAAGCAGAAGAATTGTTTATGGAAGACATGGCTATAATTCCTATATATTATTACACTTTGCCTTTATTGGTAAATGATAATTTAAAAGATGTTCAGTATGATGTGCTTGGTAAACATAAGTTTTTCTATGCTTATTATGACAATACTGAAAAATAATATTTTATAATACAATAAATTAAAGAGAGGCTTTTATTTAATAAAGAGTCTCTCTTTTTAGTTTTAAAAAATTATTTACACTCTCCGCCACAGTTATTATTATTTTATCAAAAAAGCATTTTATATCAATTTTTTGTTGCTGTCATTCTTAAAACATTCTGTTGTTTTGATTAGGATGTAAAAAATTTTATTCTTATATACTTTTCTTAAACTATAACTTATAATATGTAAATATAATCTAATAATGCAGTCTTTTTGGTTCTTTGTGACAACAAAAGAACTGGGGGTGCGGGGGCTAGTCCCCGCAAATAATTAAAAAAATATAGTTTTTAGAAACTTAAAATTTTTAGTCTACATTTCCGCACGTTGAGCTTGCTTAAAAATATAATTAAAATTGTTTTATAAAATTATTAATATTTGTTGTTTAGTTTACCGTGCGGCAGAGAATGTAACAAATTTAAAAAAGTCTTGGATGGGGGCAAAAATTAGAATTTAAAGCAAAAAAGAATATTAATGCAAAATTAAGAGTGAACACAGCAAGACTATAGGGTGGGGAATACTAAATAAAATTTTTTAATATATATCATTTTCTGTTTTTCTCCCCCCATATACATATAGCATCTAATATAGGTATTAAAGATTTTCCTCTTTTTGATAAGCTGTATTCTACTTTAGGCGGTATTTGAGGATATTCTTTTCTGCTAATTAAATCATCTTTTTCTAATTCTTTTAAAGTTACGCTCAACGTTTTATGAGATATGCTTGATATTATTCTTTTTAATTCATTATATCTTACAATTTTTAATTCTGATAATATATATAGTATTATCATTTTATATTTACCAGATATTAAAGACATTGTATAAGCGAATCCTGTATCTTCCATATATTTTTCTTTTAAATTATCTTTTTTCATAAAAATACACCTTTATACTTTACTTTTAGTTAGTATATAACATTTTTGTTAGTACTTGATTATAATAATATATAACACTATAATTATAATATCAATAGTTATTTTATAAACAGGAGTAAAAAATGAAAAAAATAGTAATATTAAATGGAAGCCCAAGATTAAACGGCAACACTTTTTCTTTAATAGAAGAGTTTACAAAGGGTGCTAAGCTTAATGGAAATGATATAATGAGATTTGATTTAGATAGAATGGATATACATTGCTGTAAGGGTTGTTTGAAAGGAGGTAAAAATCCAGATAGCCCTTGTTCTCAAAAAGATGATATGTTAAAAATATACCCGCATTATAAAGAAGCAGATATACTTGTTTTGGCTTCACCTATGTATTATTGGGCTTTTTCTGCTCAATTAAAGATAGCTATAGATAGATTATTTGCTGTTACAGAAATAGACCCGAATTATAAAACTCCGTATAAAGAGTGTTTTATGCTTATGGCAGCAGAGGGAGATGATGAAAATAATTCTAAGCCTGTTATAGAATATTATCATTACTTATTAAATTATCTTGGATGGAAAGATTTGGGATATTTAATAGCTGGAGGAGTGTTTAATGTTGGAGATATTAAATGTAAAAAAGAATTATTAAACAAAGCATTTGAAATGGGAAAATCTATATTATAAAAAATTAAAGAGGGGCTTTTGTTTAATCAAGGGTCTCTCTTTTTTTAAAATTATTTACACTCCCCGCCCTATAAGGTTTATTGTTTTAATTAAAAATAGAACATTCATTAATTTTATTGCTTTATTAAAAGAAGCACTCCCACCCTAGTTTTTATTAGTTTTTTGAATTTTCACTCCGCACGTTTAGCTTGCTTAAAAACATAATTAAAATTATTTTATAAAATTATTAATATTTGTTGTTTAGTTTAGCGTGCGGTAAATAATACAGCAAATTTAAAAAAGCAGCAAATTTTACTTGTTGTAACCTAATACAAAATCTTCCACTTCTTTGAAACTGTTTATATAATAATCATTTTTAAGGTCTAATAAAGTTTGTTTGTCTGTGATGCCGTATAATGCAATTAATACTTTTATGTTAGCATTTTTTGCAAACTCATAATCTGGAATGCCGTCTCCAACCATAATGCTTTCTTCTTCTATTAGACTATAGTCTTTTTTTAAATTGTACCAAATATTTATATCTGGCTTTCTGTAAGGATATATTCCATCGCCTATAACAGCTTTGAAATAATTAAATATATTTAGTTTTTTTGCTGTTGTTATTGTTATCTCGTTTGGCTTGTTTGATATTATAAACATATTAATATTGAGTTTATAAAGTGTTTTAAGTGTTTCTAATACATTGTCATAAAGCTTTGTATTTTCTGTAGAGTGTTTACTATAATAATCAATATAAAAGTTATACACATCATTTTCTATGCTTTCTAAATATTTTTTGTTGTATTTATCAGAAAAATGATTTAACACTCTATTTATTAAAAGCCTAGCACCATTGCCCACATATTTTTTTGTGTGTTCTATATCTAAACTTGGGAATTTGATATATTCCAAAGTTTTGTTTACACTTGCATTTATATCTGGAATGGAATCTATCAATGTTCCGTCTAAATCAAATATTATATTTTTAATCATAATATATTTTTATGCTGAAACAGTTTTTTTATGAGTGTTTCTAAGTTCTTTTAACTCTTTTTTTAATCTTCTTTTTTGATATGATTCAAGCCTATCTATAAAAGTAATTCCATTAGTATGGTCTATTTCATGCTGAAGAACTTTAGCTATATAATCTTTAGCTTCTAATATTTGCTCTTTATTTTCTTTGTCTATATATTTTACTTTTATTTCTTTGTATCTTGCAACCTCATCGCTTATTTTAGGAAAAGATAAACAACCCTCTTCTAATATTTCAGTCTCCTCTCCATGCCAAATTATTTCAGGATTAATTAAAGCCAACTTAAAATCAGGTTTAGTCTCATCATCAAAATCAGGTACAGATATTACTATTACTCTTTTTAATACTCCCACCTGTACAGCAGCAAGCCCAACACCATTAGCTTTATACATAGTTTCAAACATATCATCTATTAAAGTTAAAATCTCTTCATCTACATTTTCAACATAAGATGATTTTTGCTTTAATCTTTCATCTCCATAAATCACTAATTCTCTAATCATATATTTTTTATACTCCTCGTAAAATCCGCTTCTTCTATTAATAATAGTTATTATATAATAATAAACTTTTTATTTATAGTCAAGTTCTTTTTATAATTATATTGTCATGAAGCTATAGATATTGTACTTTTTCTTACTATAATATTTTTGATTCTATCTTTGATTGTAATACAACCTAACAGAGAAATCGATCTGAATTGTTATAAAAGTTAGTATATTATCCTAATTTTTTGTTTTAATAATTTTACAGTTATATTTTTATTTAATCGTAAGAAAAATTTTTTCATATATTCCGTGTAGCATTTCTGCAAGTCTGTTATATCTTGGTGCTGCTATAGAAATATATTTTCGTTCTAATTTCATTTTATAACAATATTTATCAAAAATATTTGTAAATTTTTTTGACCTTATGCTATAATTTTTAATAGTTCATGCAGTTTTATATTTCTTAAAAATGATTGACAAAAATATCAATTTATAATATGATATCTATTATGATAAAAAATGTAATTCTTAATCGCATCGCATCGCATCGCATCGCATCGCATCGCATCGCATCGCATCGCATCGCATCGCATCGCATCGCATCGCATCGCATCGCATCGCATCGCATCGCATCGCATCGCATCGCATCGCATCGCATCGCATTAATTAAAACTTTTTATTTAAAATATTTTTTTAAGTGCATTTACAACTTTTTTAATTGCTCGGTTTTGATATTGCAAAAATATTTAACTTTAATATAAGGATTATATTATGGGCAGAGGATATACTGAAAATCAAATTATAGAAATGGTAAAAGAAAGTTCAAAGAATATGTCTGAATTTTATAAAAAAGATTTTATTAATTATAGAGGAAAAACTATAGATACGAATAAAGAATATACAGAGGTAGTTTCAAAATGGCTTATAGAGAATATCTATTTATTAAACAAAATAGAAAAAATAACTCGTTTTTCTTCTTATAAAGTTGATACACATGATGGTATTCCCGATAACGATAATTCAAATCGTGAAGAGGAATTGCTGGCAATGGAATTGTTTAGAATCAAAGAGCTTCCAATTGTAGGAAAAATTATAGATTATCAAACTCCTTTAAAAAACAAGAGAAGCGATAGAGCAGGAAAAATTGATATTATAAGTATAGATGAAAATAAAACCGTACATATTTTGGAACTAAAAAGAGAAGACAGCAAAGAAACAATGCTTAGATGTGTTTTAGAAGCTTATACATATTTTAAAACTATAGATACGGAAAAATTTTTGGATGATTTTAAATTGCCCACTGATTCTATCATTGAAGCGTCTCCATTAGTATTTTTTGGAGGATATCAACATAAAGAAATGCAGGATATAGATAATTGCAAATATTTAAAAGAGTTGATGAATAAACTAGACATTGTTCCATTTTATATTAAAAAACAAAATAATTATAACATTATAAAAGGATGGATTATATTATGAAAGAAGTAAATGCTGAAACTATTTTTGGCGGTATTTTTGGTCTTGTATCGATTGTTGCAGCCGTAATGGAAATGTATTTTAGCGGATATGAAATGACGTCTATAGCCGGTGCCGTAAAAGATATATCTGCAACTATGGTGGCAGTAATGGTGTTGCTGTTGATTTTTAGAGATTTTTTTAGTAAAAAAATTAATATAAATTTTGAAGATAGATTTAAAAATAAACTGGATAGTTGGGCTCAAAATAACAGAACTATCATAAAAAAGAGCGATATAGATAAACAAGGCTTTTATGGTTATGATATGTTTACAGACATGAATAATTTTTATAAAGGAGCTAATTTCTCAAAAAATTCTGGATGGTTTGTAAGATTTCCTGAAATAAAAGAAAGTAATTATAACAGAAATGATATAAAAATAGATTTTCATTTAAATAAAGGCACTTTCTTTGAAGGTTTATTATTGCAACCTGAGGAATTAGAAGAAAGATATGAGAAAATAGCTTCTAACATTAGAGATTTTATATTTAAATTATATAGCAATAAGATGTCTGAAGCATTTTATAAAAATCAGACTATAACTATTATAATGTCAAATAAGATACAAACTGATGAAGAAATTGATTCTTTAATAAATATTTTAGACAGCATGATTAAAGCGTATTTGGTTTCTGCAAATATAAAGTTGTAATATATGCATATTCGTATTATTAGAGGACAAAATCAAATAGGAGGAAATATAATAGAGGTTAGTACAGAAAGTACTAAAATAATTCTCGATGTTGGAATTGAGTTGGATGAGAAAATTCCAGATGTTCCTTTGGTAAATGGATTATTTCAAGGTGAAGCAAATTATAATGCTGTTTTAATTAGCCATTATCATGGAGATCATATAGGGTTGATTAATAATATATTGCCGAATATCTCTATTTTTATGGGTGAAAAAGCCTATAATGTTTATAAAACTTCAATGGAATATTTGAATAATGATACAGTTGAAATATCAAATTTTTTTCGGTCTGAGAAAGAATTTTATATAGGAGATATTAATATAAAACCTATATTATGTGATCATTCTGCTTTCGATTCATATATGATATCATTATTTTCTAAAAATAAAAAAATACTTTATACAGGAGATTTCAGAGCGAGCGGAAGAAAAAGCTTTTACTCTTTACTGAAAAGGCTTGATAAAGTAGACGTTTTAATAACCGAGGGAACTACTCTTTCAAGAGAAAACTTTTATTCATATACAGAAAAAGACTTGGAAAAAAATGCCGTGGAAACTATACAAAACAATAATTATCCTGTTTTTGTATTAATGCCTTCTACAAATATCGATAGAATAGTTACATTTTATAAAGTAGCTATAAAGACTAATAGAATATTTTTGCAGGATACCTATATGGCAAGTATAACGGCAATAGCAGGAAATAATATACCAAATCCAAAAGATTTTAAAAATGTACGGGTATTTTTAACCATGCCTAGTAATAAAAATTATGAAATATTAAAATCGTATAGAGATAAAAAAATAGGCAGGAAGGGAATAGCAAAAGAAAATTTTATTATGTGCGTAAGATCTTCAATGAAAAGTTATTTGGAAAAATTATCAAATGAAATTTCTTTTAACGGAGGTATTCTCTTTTATTCAATGTGGAAAGGTTATTTGGAAAATGAGGATATGAGTAATTTTATAAAATTTATGGAAAATAAAGGAGTTGAAACTGTTTATTTACATACGAGCGGACATGCGGATGTAAATGCCATAGACAATTTGATAAAAAGAACCGAACCTAAATATATAATTCCCATTCATACGGAGAATTCTAAATGGTTTGAAAAATATAAAAATTGTGAAATTATTTATGATAATCAATTTAATTTTTAATAATATAAATTTTGGAGGGCAAAATGCTTACAGAAATTAAAATCAAAACTATAATGAAAGAAGTTGACAAAAACAATAAGGATATGATCAAAATTTTTGAAAATATCGATAAATTTATTGCGGATCAAAGAAGACAGATTGAAAAAATAGAAAGAGAAAACGAAAAATTGATGAGAGAGCTTTCTAGATAAAAAATTAATACATTTAATTTATATAGCTGATTATTGCATTAATTTTAAGATATGAATATACTTGAAGACTAAAAAAGTTTATAGATTTTTATGTCTTCAAGTGTAGAGTATTTGAATTTTATATTGAATTGTTTAAGCGATTTATAATATATAAACTATATATCTATAATGGTCAAATATGTAATTTACTATTAAGAAAAAATTGTAGGCTGAATATATGATAATAGTCTTTTAATAAAAGCCACTAAATACTCCTCTTCTGTTCTTAAAGAATATGAATTTCATTATCATAATGCAAAACAAATGGTATTAATTGAAAGATTGAATAATGAAAATTTTTTAAATATTTATTTCAAGAAGCTTATAAAGAATTATAAAATGAAATAAATGTTTCTTTGTGTAAAGTATTGAAGTTTTTTATTTTTTTATTATACTTTTAGAATGAATAGAAGAAATCAATTTTTTGATAAGATAATAAAAAACTTCGATAAAGTATCGGACATAGAAAAGAAAAGAATAATTGAAAGACTTGCTTTACTGTCAAATTCTCAAAATATCATAATAGAGAATTTGGAAGAAGGCATAATAGCAATAGACATAAACGGTATAATTCAAGGTATAAATAAAAAGGCATGTTTTTTCTTATCTATTCCAAGAAACTCAGAAGATAAAGCAATTTCAAAATGTATAAATAATACAGACATAGGAAGATTAATATTAGAACTATTAGAAGCAAATAACACAGATACCAAAATTATAAAAGATGATAAAAATGACAGAATGCTTCAAATAGATATTTTGCCTCTTGGAGATTCTGGAATAATTATAGGAACTTTAATAAAAATATTTGATATTACAAAAAGTTATGAATCTGCTCAAAAACTCAAACGTGCTGAGCAGTTAGCTTCTTTTACAACACTTGCTGCAGGGGTTGCTCATGAAATAAAAAACCCTCTAGGCTCTATTTCTATATATGTGCAGTTGATAGAAAAAATTATTAAAAAAAATATGGATAATGATTGCCAATGTTATAATGAGTTTAAGGATTATTGTAATATTATTAAAGAGGAGATTAGCAGGCTTGAAGATACTATTAATTCATTTTTATTTTCTGTGCGTAAATTGGTGCTTAATTTGGAAGATGTTAATATAAACTCTTTGATAATTTCTACTGTTGATTTTTTGAAATATGAAATAGAAAATAATGATATAAAAATAGATATAAAATTTGATATAGAGAATTTAATTTTAAAAATAGATGAAAGATATATAAAGCAATGTTTAATTAACATAATACAAAACTCAATAGATTCTATTATAGAAAAGAAAAAGCACAAAGAGTTTAAATTAGATGAGAATAATATATTAATAAAATTAAAGCTAATAGACAATAATGCTGTAATATCAATTAAAGATACAGGAATTGGTATAAAAGAAGAGGTGTTATCAAAAATATACGAGCCCTATTTTACAACCAAAAGAAACGGCACAGGTTTGGGGCTTACGAATGTTATACGAATAATAGAGGCACATAATGGCAGTTTTAATATAGAAAGCGAATATGGAATTGGAAGCGAGGCTATTATTAAGCTGCCGTTGATGCTTGAGAATCAAAAATTTTTGGAGAGTGATTTTTAATTTATGCCTAAGATATTAGTTATAGACGATGAGAAAAACATAAGAGACGGTATAAAGAAGTCTTTAGAGTATGAGGGTTATGAAGTAGTTACGGCTGAAAACGGAGAGAAGGGAATAGAGACAGTTTATAAAGGCGGAATTGATTTAGTTATCACAGACTTAAAAATGCCTGAAAAGACTGGAGAAGAGTTTTTGCATGACATACTAGAGTTTGATAAACATATACCAGTTATAATACTTACAGGGCATGGCAATATAGAGACCGCCGTTGATATGATGCGTCTTGGTGCTTATGACTTTATGACTAAGCCTTTTAATATTGACAAAATGCTTCTTATTATAGCGAGGGCATTAGAAAATAAAAACATAAAAAAGACAAATGAAACATTAGAAAAAAGAGTAGACTATCATGAAAGTTTTTATGGAATGATAGGCCATAGCAGTAAGATGCTTAAAGTGTATGAAGCAATAAAACAAGTTGCAAGAACAAAGGCTACTGTGCTTATAGAGGGCGAAAGCGGAACAGGTAAAGAATTAGTTGCTAATGCAATTCATCAAATATCAGACAGAGCCAAACAACCGTATATTACAGTAAACTGTGCAGCACTTTCTGAGGGTGTTTTAGAGAGTGAGTTATTTGGGCATGAGAAAGGTTCTTTTACAGGTGCAATAGACAAAAAAATAGGTAGGTTTGAGGCTGCTAATAAAGGCACTATATTTTTAGATGAGATAGGGGAGATTAATCAGGTTGTTCAGGTAAAACTTTTGAGGGTGCTTGAAGAGAGGGTGATAGAGAGGGTAGGTTCTAATACTCCTATTAATGTTGATATTAGGGTTATTGCTGCTACAAATAAAAAATTATTAGATGAAGTGAAAGAGGGTAGGTTTAGAGAGGATTTATATTATAGGCTTAATGTTATAAAAATAGAGATGCCTCCTCTTAGAGAACGCAGAGAGGATATACCTTTGCTTATAGATAATTTTATCAAAGAGTTTTCTCAGGTTCATAATATAGAGATTACTAATGTAGATAAAAAAGTATATAAATTATTATCTTCTTTAAATTGGGACGGTAATGTACGTGAACTTAGAAACACTGTAGAGACTATGGTTGTGATGTCTAAAGATGGTAAGATAGATGAAAGTAATATTCCTAATTGGGTTTTAAACTCTAGCGGGGATGATTTTGTAATAGACAAAGAGATGACATTAGAAGAACTTGAGAAAAAATATATAAATCATCTTTTAAGTAAAAATAATTTTAATAAAGCACAAGTAGCAAAGATTTTAGGTATAGAGCGTGCAACGCTTTACAGGAAGCTTAAAGATTATAATGTTGATTAATAGGTGTATATACTAAAAATTTTTAAATTTATCAAAATACAAATATTGTTTTATATTTTTAAATATTCCTAATATTTATAGTAAAAACATTTGCACTTTTTGCAACTTTTTGCGGCGGGAAAAAGTTGAATAAAAAATTATATAATAAAAGGGACTTTTAAAAGCCCCTTATAATTTTATTTTTTCAAAAAATTATTTCACAGCTGTCATTATAATGTCGCCTGTGCTTACTTCTCTTGGATCTGTTTTTGTGAGAGATTTTAATTCGCCGTAATTTGACATTATTATAGGAGATGTTATATCATATTCTTTTTCAACTTCTTCTTTTTCAAACTCTATAAGTAAAGTACCTGCTTTTACTTTATCTCCTTCTTTAACATGAGCTTTGAAATATTTACCGCCAAGTTTTACAGTATCCATTCCTATATGTATTAATATTTCAACCCCCCCAGATAATAAACCTATAGCATGATTTGTATCTATCATAGTAATAATTTCACCATCTACAGGAGCATATACTTTACCTTCAGAAGGTACAATAGCCATTCCGTCTCCAAGTGCTTTGCTTGAAAAAGCTTCATCTTTCACTTCTGTAATATCAATTAATTTTCCATTAATAGGTGCTTTTATTTGAATTTTTTTAGAGAATAATCCCATATATAACACTCCGTTTTCATTGATTATTTATAGTAAGTTTAACATAAACAATTATAATGTAAAGAAGTTTATTAAATAATATTTAAGATTAATTTCTTATGTTTACAATATCAAAGACTTTATCTTCCTGAAATTTTGAGAGTTTCTCTTTTTCTGTAACTGTGATAAATACTTGTCCTAATGTTTTTATATATTCTAAAATACTTTCTCTTTTTATATTATCAAGCTCAAGCATAGCATCATCTATTAATAGTATAGGAGATTTTTTTCTGTATTCATTTAATATCTTTTCGCTTGCAAGTTTCATTATAAGTGTAAGCATTCTCTTTTCACCTTGAGAAGAAAATTTTCTTGATAGAGAATCTTTATAGAAGAATTGATACTCTGCTCTATGTATTCCAAAATATGTAGTACGCATTTTTATTTGTTCTTTTATTGTGTTTTCTAGCTTTTTTACATACTCATTTTCATTTTCTATATCTTCTATAGTTGATAAATATTTTATTTTATAAGGATTATCATTTTTAAAAATAGTTCTATATATTTCATTCATCTTTTCTTCTAAAAGCATGGAATATTTTTTGTTTTCATTTGCAATATATAAAGATAATTTTGCTATATCTTCATTATAAATATTAGCATCATTTGGGCTTGTTGTTAAATAAATATTTCTCATTTTTAGAAGTTTATTGTATTTTATAAGAGATAAAAGATATTCATTTGAAATACTTGAGATTAGCATATTAAAATAATCTCTTCTAAGTTTAGGCTCTTGTGTTACCATGTCAGTATCATTCGGCAAGAATATAACATAAAGTATTTTACCTATTAAATTTTTTCTTGAAGGGATTTCTTTTTTATTTATAAATACTTTTTTTGTTTTTTTTTGATATACTATTTCTATATTAGTATCATAATTCAAATCATCTTCTTTGAATATTCCTCTTAAAAAATAATTATCATTTCCATATTTTATTAACTCTCTATCTAAGCGAGTTCTAAATGATATGCCATTTCCAAGAATATATATAGCTTCTAATATATTAGTTTTTCCGCATCCATTCATTCCATATAGAATATTAATATGCTTTGAAAACTCAAATGTATTTTCATTATAATTTCTAAAAGAACGCAGAGTGAGTTCTTTAAGTATCATAAATATCCTTAAATATAATAATTAATTTTAAGATTATACACTATAACTCTAAAAGTTTTAAGGTATTTAATTTCTTTATTATAAATCTATTTTTTTGTATAATGCAACGTCCATTTCTCCGTCAATAAATTCACCTAATTTAGGAACTATTGTTGTGAAATGAGTGCTGTTATTATGAGATTTTATAGCTTCTTCATCTCTCCACTCTTCTATAAAAGTTAAACATTTTCCATCTGTGCTTTCATAAATGTCATAAGCTATACATCCGCCTTCTTTTCTGCTTTCTAATATTAATTCTTTAGCTAGTTTTAAAAAATCTTCTTTTTTATCTTTTTTTACATAGTTTTTGGCAATAATTTTAATCATTGTTTATATCCTTATTATTTATTTTTTTATTATATTTATTTTGTGCTATAGTGTATGATTCGAATAATATAGTCTTTATAGCTTCTATTATATCTTTGCTTAAATCATTATCTATATTTTCTCTTTCACTTTTACTAAAAGAGGATAAAACATAATCATTAACTTTTTTTCCAAAACTAGGTCTTCCTATTCCAACTCTCACCCTAATAAAATCATCACTCTGTAATTGAGCTATTAGACTTTTTATACCATTATGTCCTCCGGAACTTCCTCCCTTCTTTATCTTAAAAGTTCCAAATGGTATATCCATATCATCATATATTACTATTATATCTTCTATTTTTACATTAAAAAATTTTGATATATAAACAGCGGATTCTCCAGATAGATTCATGAAAGTTTGAGGTTTTAATAGTATCAAATCTATATTATTATATTTTGTTCTTGTAAACAAAGATTTTTTTTTGTTGTTATCGAATTTGAGAGATATGTTTTCTGCTAATTTATCAATAATAATAAAGCCTATATTATGTCTATGATTTTTATATTCTTCACCCGGATTACCAAGTCCAATTACTAATTTAGTCATAGATACTTCTTTTTAGATGTTTTATTATTAGATTCAAATAAAATTTTACATATGGCATTAACTACATCGTCAGTTATATCTTTTATTTTTTTTCTTTCATCTTTTGTGAAAGGGGATAAAACGAAGTCAGCCATTTCTTGATCTTCTGTAGGTGTACCTATTCCAATACCAACTCTAGTAAAATTATTGCTTTTTAATGATTCTTCTATACTTTTTATTCCATTATGCTTTATAGGGCCTTCTTTCTCTTCATTATCATTATCATCTGTATCATTTTTAGCAACTACGAGTTTAAACTCACCCACAGGTATATTCATATCATCATATATAACAATAATATCATCAACAGCAATTTTCATGAAACTAGCCATATATAAAGCGGCCTCTCCAGAAAGATTCATAAAAGTTTGCGGTTTTAAGAGAAGATATTCAATTTTACCATATTTAGCCTTGCCAAATACAGTTTTCTTTTTTTTAATATCTAATTCTACATTAAGTTTCTTGGCAACCTTATCGAGTATCATATAACCAACATTATGTCTATGATTTTGATATTTACTTCCAGGATTGCCAAGTCCCATAACTAATTTCATCATAAAATAAGATTATCCTGTAATATTATTATGCTTCAGCAGCAGCACCTTTGTTAGGAGTATCTTCTTCTTGTGTAGTAACAACAGTAACAACAGCTTTAGAGCCATCGCCTACAGGATCTACACCTTCAGGGAATTTAATATCGCTTATGTGTAAGCTGCTTCCAACTTTAAGTTCTGTAACATCAATAGTAATTTCTCTAGGTATAGAACCAGGGAAAGCTTTTATAGGTAATTCATATTCAACTTGTTCTAATGTACCGCCGCCTAAACGAACGCCTTCAGGGGTTCCTTCAATATGAATAGGTACGAAAGTTTTGATTTTTTTGTTTCTATCTATTTCGTAGAAATCTATATGTCTGATAGTTCTTTTAATTCCGTCTAATTGATAGTCTTTAACTAAAACTTCTCTTTTTTGATCATTTTCTATATCTAAAGTAATAATATCATGCTGTCCTGCTAAAGAGAATATTTTTACGAATTCTTTTAATTCTACAGCAATAGAATATTCTTTGCCTCTTCCATAAAGTGTAGCTAAAGCATATCCGTCATTGATTAATTTACGGCCAACGCTTTTTTTAGTAGTATCTCTTTGTAAAGCTTTAATAGTGTAATTTTCACTCATTTTCATTTCCTTCAAAAAATAATGTTTTACTGATCAAATAAAACGCTTATAGAACGTTCTAAATGTATATATTTAATAGCATTAGCAATAACAGGAGCAACAGAAAGCACTTCAATTTTACTGCCTAATCTATCTGTCATTACTCTTAAGCTATCAGTAATATAAAGTTTTTCTACTTCACTAGCATTAATTCTCTCATATGCATCGCCAGAACATACTGCATGAGTTATAAAGATGTATATTTTTCTCATACCGGCATCTTTAAGAGCTTTAATACCTTTAAGTAATGTTCCGCCAGTATCAATAATATCATCTATAATAATAGCGTCTTTACCTTCTACATTACCAATAACATTCATAACTTCGCATTCATTAGCTCTATCTCTTCTTTTATCTATAATAGCGATGTCAAGATTAAGAGTTTTTGCTATAAATCTAGCTCTTCCTACACCGCCTATATCTGGAGAAACAACCATAGCATTTGATATATCTATATCCTTTCTTATTTTATCTAAGAAAACATTTTTAGAAAGCATATGATCTACTGGTATATCAAAAAAGCCCTGTATTTGAGCAGCATGCAAATCAAGAGCTAAAACTCTGTGAACACCAGAAGCTTGTAAAAGGTTAGCCACTAATTTAGCAGTTATAGGTACTCTAGGTTCATTTTTTCTATCTTGTCTAGAATATCCATAATATGGAATAACAGCAGTAATTCTTTTAGCACTAGCTCTTTTTAAAGCATCTATTACACAGAATAATTCCATCCAATTTTCATTACTAGATGGTCTTCCTGTAGGCTGAATTATGTATGTGTCTTTATTTCTAGCGGTTTCTTCTATTTGAACAAAGGTTTCACCATCGGCAAATTTGCGTATCTGCATATTACCTAATCTAATACCTAAATTATCAACAACATCTTTAGCAAGCTGAGGGTTAGCTGTACCGCTTAAAACTAATATTTCTTCTTCTATACCCATAATTACAACCACATTAAAGAAAGTTGGGGTGGGAGGATTCGAACCCCCGAATAAATGGACCAAAACCACTTGTCTTACCGCTTGACGACACCCCAGTATTGATTTTTTATTTCTAAAAGCTTATGAGTACTGAATTATACTACATAATAAAAAATTGTCAAGAGTATTTATGTATTAATTTTAATAAATATATTGTATATTTTATTAGATAATAGTAAATATATTCTATATTTTATTAGATAATAGTATGAACTTTTATATTATTTGCTTGATATTTTGTGAAAAATTATTATAATTCATTTGATAAAATGGTAATTAAATTTAATATTATAAAAAGGAGAATTTTTTTATGGAGAAAAAAATAATAAAAACGCATAAAGCACCTCAGGCTATAGGACCTTATTCTCAAGCTGTTAAAAGCGGAAATTTTTTATTTGCTTCAGGTCAAATACCGCTAGATCCTGTTAGCGGTGCTATGGCTGAAAATAATATTCAAGCACAAACTGAAAGAGTAATGGAGAATATTAAAGGTTTATTAGAATCTGAAAATTTGACTTTTGCTAATGTTATTAAAACTACTTGTTTCTTAAGCGATATGGCTAATTTTGCTGCTTTCAATGAAGTATATGCTAAATACTTTACAGAAAATCCTCCTGCAAGAAGCACTGTAGCTGTTAAGACTTTGCCTAAAGATGCTTTAGTAGAAGTTGAAATTATAGCTGTTGTAGAATAATTTTATTTTTTAAGCCATGTGTTTTTATGCATGGCTTATTTATTTAATCACTTTAATAAAAAAATAAATCGCAAAAAAAATCTAAACAAAGAGAATAAAATGAACATAAGAAATTATATATCTTACCTTATTAAGGGAATGGCTATAGGAGTTGCTAATGCTATACCCGGCGTTTCTGGCGGTACTATAGCATTTGTTCTTGGAATATATGAAAATCTTACTTATGCTATATCTACTTTGCCTACTGCTATTATTAAATTAAAATGGAAAGAAGTAGGGGAGAGCTTAAAAATATTAGTACCTGTTTTTTTGGGGGCTGCTATTTCTATAGTGCTTTTTCTAAATATTATTAATTATTTATTTCAATACTATCCTGTACCTACTAAAATATTTTTTGTGGGGCTTATACTTGGTTCTTTTCCTTTTATTACTAAAACAGTAGATAAATTCGATTTTAAAGTATTTATATCTTTCTTTATAGGTGCTTTTATAATGGCTATATTTGTTTATTTTGATATTAATAAGCCTGCTGGAGAAACTACTTATACTGGAGATTTTTCTATATTTTATGGAATTAAATTATTTTTATGCGGAATAGCTGCTGCTGTTGCTATGGTGATACCGGGAATATCTGGTTCTTTACTTTTATTAATATTGGGCGAGTATGAGAATGTATCTAATCTTGTATCTACTCTTACTAAAAATTTTGCTAATGTGTATCCATTAATATTTTTAGCTTTTGGAGTTGCTATAGGTATTTTTACTATTTCTAAACTTGTTACTATTATTATACAAAAACATAAGTCTATTTTATTTGGTTTTGTGCTTGGTATAATAGTTGTATCTTTTTTAAGTTTATGGCCTAATATTACAACATTAAGTTTGGGAATGCTCACAGCAACAGTTTTATCTATGTGTTTTGGTTTTTTAATTGCCATAGTTATGGAAAAAATATAAAGTTTTTTATTTATTTTTTTATAGTAGAGTATAAAATTTATAATATATGCATCCGAGTATTATAGTAGTACAAAGAGGATAATAAGATGAAAAGATTAAATAACAATAAATTATATCTATTATTAACTTTAGTATTAGTGGCTTTTGCATACTTATACACTAGTTTGATTGCACAGACCTCTTCTGACAGAATCAGCATGGAAAATTATAATGATTTGCCTAACTCTAGAAGACTTGTAACTAAACTTAATATTAAACATATAGAAGAAAATAAAGTGGAAGTAAGCTGGGTTGGTATATATCACCCAAATTTGATGTACTATGTTTATAGAAGTGAAGACCCTATATTAAGTAAAACAGTACTTACTAATGCAAAAGTAGTAGCTTCAACTAAAGCAACTAACGCCTCTACTACATATACTATCTATGACAATTTGCCTAAATATGATAAATATTATTATGCAGTTATATCATATATAGATAATATTAATTTTTATACTGCTACTGAAAATATGGATTTGATGCAATTTGAATATTATGATCCATTTAAAGATAATATCACTGATTTAATAGATATGACTAACGAAATAAATGATATTATTACCAATGAAATGCTTACGAATGATATTATTACTAATGATTTTGATACTAATAATACTTATTTTACAAATGATATGATTACTAATATAGTAAATAGTAATGATTTTTTAAGTTATTATCCTAATACTAACTTATTTGATACAAATTATAGTATATTGCCTCCTACTAATTATGTTGATCTCTATTACACTACTAATAGAATAGACTCAAATAGGGGAATAGTTTTTACTACAAATTATTACAATTATACAAATTATTATAATTATACTAACAATTATACTAATTACTATAATACTACTAAAATATATATAATTAATCCCACTAATGATTCATTGAGTAATGAGATTAATACTAATGATTTGAATATTAATACAAATGATTTTATTAGTACTAATAACTTTACTAATCAAAGTCGTATGATTGAAAATGTTACCAATGAGTTACAAGTTACTAGTTTTACAAATGATAAGAATGAGAATATAGTTAATGTTGAAATAAAAAAAGATAATACTACTAAAACAACACCAAAAACAACAGCACCTACTGAATATCAGAGATATAGTTCTGAATATCAGAGGGCTTTAACACAATTTAAGGCTAATAATTATGCAGGAGCTATTACAATTTTAGAGCCTATATCAAGAAAAAAAGTTGATAGTGCTTTATATTATGACATTAATTTATTACTTGGTAAATCTTATAAGAATGCTGGAAGAAAAAAGAATGCTTTAGATACATTAAAAAGAATAAGATCTATTAATCCTAATGAAGTTAATTTCTGGATTAATCAAGTTTTAAGTGATTTATAATAAAAAGGAGAGATTATGAAAACTTATGCAGCAGTTCTAGCTTCCGTTATTACGGTTGTAGCTATATTGATAGGTGTTTTTATTACTAAAGTTTCTACTTTATCTTCTCCTGAAAGATATTTCCAGAAAGGAAAAAGATATTATGAATTAGAAAATTATAATGAAGCTATCAATAATTTAAATGAGTATTTGTCTATAGACAGCAGATCAAAACCTGTTAGTAATGTAGCTGAGTCTTATTTTATTGTAGCTGATTCTTTAAAAAAGATGAAAAATTATAATTTAGCTAAAGAACGTTTATCTGAAATAATAGATGGTGTAGGTTTTGAGGCTTATCAGCTTGATGCTATAATAGCTTATGCAGATATAGCAAGATTGCAAAACAGTGCTGATCAATATATTATCACTAAATTGCAAAATAATTTAAAACCTTATGATAAAAGTTTAGCTTCAACTATAAATATGCAATATGGATATCAGTTGTTCTTTGAAAAGAAATATGGTGAAGCTTTAAGTTATTTTTTAAGATCAGAAGGTGAATTAGCTGTTTTGGGAAGAGCTAGAGTTTATTTTGCTATGAATGAATATGACAGAGCTTTTGAAATATATGAGGATTTCTTAAAGTATTATCATACTAGCATATATTATAATGAGGTTTCAAGAACTTATCTTATTCAAGTGCCTGCTATAGCTCATAGAATGTACGTTGAAAAGAATTATGTTAAAGCTAGGATGTATTATAACAAAATAGCTACTCTTTTCCCTAGAACAAAATATCAGGAAGAGGCTTTATTTAAAATTGGTGAATCTTATTATAATGAGAAAAATTATAATAGTGCTGTAGATTATTTTAATAGAGTAAGATTAAATAATGTTTACACTCTTGATGCTGAGGCTTTGCTTTATATCGGATTATCATACTTCAAAGTTGGAAGATATTCTGATTCTTATAAAGCTTTAGATACATTTGTTAATAACTATCCAGATAATCCAAATGTTTTAAGGGCAAAAGATTATATGGCAGCATTACAAGAAACATTATTAACTATTAATTAAGTAAATAGTTTATTGATATATAAAAAGACCTTTAGCAAATTAATTTTTGTTTAAGGTCTTTTTTTGTTATTCTCTGAGCTTGATAACTTATTTATATCATCTATTAAATTAGATATAATATCCAATTTATTAGATTCAACTTTTTTTAATTTCTCATAAGTATTTAAAAGTTTATCATCTCTATTTTCTAAATTGCTGCTTTTTATAGTTAATAGACTTTCTGGAGTTGTTTCTAAGGCTCTTGCTATTTTATTTAATCTTTTTACTGATATATTTCTATTACCAACTTCTATACCTTGTAAATATTTACTAGAAACTCCTGCTTGTTCTGCTAAGGCATCTATAGTCATTTTTTTGCTTTTTCTAAGTAATCTTATATTATAGCCTAAATTATATAGTAATATTTCATTTTCCATATATAAAATCCTTCTGTAATAGAATATTTTATATTATATGAATTTTTAATCTTTAAAAAAACAATATATAAGTTGTATATTACATAAAAATACCTATTTTTTGTTTTAAATGTAGTAACTCAATATTAAATACTTATTGTATAAAAATATTGTGTAGAGTTTACATAATTTTTTGTATTGTTTTTTAAAAACTATCCGAGAATTATAGTAGTATTATGTAAACAATATATAAATAATAGGGGTAGTTTTTTAATGGTAAAAGCAATTATATTAGGATTCATTCAGGCAGTTACGGAATTCTTGCCTGTATCTAGTTCGGGGCACTTAAGAATAGCTGAGACTTTTCTTAATTTTAATACAACAGAAAATATATTATCTTTTGAAATAGCACTTCACTTTGGTACATTTTTAGCTACTTGTTTAGTATTTCGTAAAGATATTATCAATGCAATAGTTGGATTTTTTTCTGGATTAAAAGACGTTAAATATTCAAGTAAAAATAATGAAGGTTTTAGAGTTGGGCTTATGGTAATTATAGCTTCAATACCTGTTGCTATAGTGGGATTATTTTTAGAGGAATATTTAAGTAATATAGACACTCAAAGAGTTGGGCTTAACCTTATTATAACTGGTTCTATACTGCTTCTTACAAAAAGAGCTGACAGAGGAATCAATAAAGATGCCCTTACAACAACATATTATAATGCTTTATTGATTGGCTTTGCTCAGGCTATAGCAGTTTTTCCGGGAATATCAAGGTCTGGTATGACTATAAGTACAGCTTTATTTTTGGGGCTTAACAGAGATTTTGCGGGTAGATTTTCTTTTTTAATATCTTTGCCTGCTATATTTGGTGCTTTGCTTCTTTCTTTAAAAGATTTAACTGATTTCAATATTACTTATGTAATAGTTGGGCTTCTTACTTCTTTTATATTTGGAATTATTGCATTAAAGTTTTTGATGTCTTTTCTTAAAAAAGGAAAGCTCTATTATTTTAGTTTTTACTGCATAATAGTTGGTTTAGCTGTGTATATATATTTTTTTAATGTTTAAAAAATAGCTGGAGTTTTTATAATGTTTACTAAAAGAAAATTAAACATACAAAAAAGAGCTGAGAGCAAGAATATTTATCAATCTTATGATGATAAAAACAGAAATCCTATATATGATATTATTGGTTTTTTATGCATACTTTTTGCAGGAATATTAATTTTATCATATTTGAGTGCCAATATTGGAGAGATGAATACTACACTTACAACAAAAAATTTACTTGGTAAGTTTGGAGCTTATATTGCCGAGTATTCATTTTCGGCTTTTGGAGTTTCCTCTTTTGTAATACCTGCATTTTTTGTATATGCGGGAGTAAATATTATATTAAAAAATTCTGTTAAAAATATTTTGATGTTTGCTCTTCTTTTATCATTTGTTATGATGTTATCCAGTATACTTTTTGATATATTGCTTGGAGAGAGAGCATTTTATTATAAAGGCGGAATAATGGGAGAAGTTATAGGAGGTTCACTTGCTTCATTATTTGGAAATATTGGCTCTATTATAATAACTTCTGCTATACTTCTTATTACAATAATAGCATTTGCTAAGATTTCATTGCTTGATTTAGCTAATTATTGTAAGGATATGATAAAAAAGATAGACTTAGAAAAGATAAAAGATGTTGAGAGAAAAATATCTGATACTATAAAAACTAAAAAAGAAGAAATGAAAGAATATAAAAATGCAAAAGATGAAAACGAAAAAAATTATAAAGAAGAAAATAATAATAAAAAAGATACTTCATTAAATTACTTGCCTATGTTTAGCAAAAGAGAAGTATCAGATTTTGAGTTTAATAATACTCCATTTATAGAAAAAATATCTTTCAATCATTATGATTCATCTGAGAGAAAATACTATAACAAAAATGAAAACATAATGGAAGACTTTTTCAATAAGAGAAATGATTTTGATGATGATAAAAATAAAGAATTAGATTATATGGTTGAGAGTTTAAATAATTTGAAAAGAGATAATTATGGAAGAATTAATGTTAATGCAATAGAAGATAGAGAAGAGGATATGGGCAATTCTTTATTTGAGGCAGCATTTGGAAATGACATAAAAACAGATATAAAAAAAAAAGAAGACACTTTCAGTCAGTATGATGTATTAAAACAATATGATGATGAATATAATAAAAATGTTCATGAAGCAATAGAAAATATTGATTGGGATTTTAGCATTAATAGATCTAAGAAGTCAGATTTTAAAAAGGCTGCTTACGAGGATAATGTTAATTATTATGATACAACAGAAAATTATTTGAAAGCAGTAAATAGTATAAGTAGCGATTATGATGAGAGTGTTATACTTGAAAATATATATAAAAACAGAGAGAGAAAGCTTCAAGAATTAAATAATAATAATGGTGATGATAAATTAGAAAACAACAAAATAGAATATATTGAAGACTTAGATAAATTATATAAAGAGTATAAAGAGAAAACTCTAAGAAAAGAAAATACTACAAATCATCAGCCTTTTAATGATTTAAATAATACTAATGTTTCATATAAAACTTCTGTTAATACTGATAATAAAGAAAATATATTAGATAAATTGAGAAGAGTTGCTAATGAAAATAAGCAATTAAAAGAGATGTATGACAGAGAGCATGGAAAAATAAAAAGAGGAAGCAGCAACAAAGAACAATTAAATTACTCAGAACAGACAACTAATAAAAGCAGTCATTTTGAGTTTCCTATGGGCTATGCTTCAAAGAGAGCATATAGAAGAGAAGACCATATACCAAACTACAATAATCATGTCATTGAAGATGATGATAGTATATTAAATTGTTTTGATTTGGACGAAGAAGAGCTTTACAATGTTGATAAATCTTATAATGATATAGAAGACGTAAAAATAAAAGATGATTCAAGAGAGTTAAACAATTTTTTAAATGATTATGAATATCATAACACAACTAACGAAGAAGAGTATGATGTTGAAAAAGAGCTTCAAAAATATGCTGAAAAACTAAACTCTATAGAAGATATAAAAAACGATAATGAGGCTAGCACTGGTTTTATAAATATAGAATCAGAAAAAAAAGTAAACACACTAAAAGAGCCTCAAAGACCTATAATACATAAAAATCACAAAAATGATTTTGACTTAATACAATCAAACTTTAACAGCAAGTATGTAGATAAGCATTATAAAGCTCCTCCATTTGATTTGCTCAATAGATCAATTCCTGTAAATGATAATGCAATGCTTGAATCTATAAAACAAACAGCAATACAATTAGAAAATACATTGCTTGATTTTAATATAGAAGCTAAAGTTACAGGAGTATCAAGAGGACCAGTTATTACAAGATATGAGCTTGAATTAGCGGCAGGAACTAGAGTGTCAAAAATATCAAACTTAACAGACAATATTGCTTTAGCACTTGCTTCAGAGAGTGTGAGAATAATAGCACCAATTCCGGGACGCTCTGTTATCGGTATAGAGATACCAAACAAGGTGAGAAATGCAGTTTTCTTAAGAGATGTATTAGAAAGCAGCGATTTTAGACAATCTAAACTTGATATACCATTTGTATTAGGAAAGGGCATATATGGAAACAATGTTGTATCAGATATGTCTGAAGCTCCTCACTTGCTTGTTGCTGGTACTACTGGTTCTGGTAAAAGTGTTTGTTTATCTACAATAATACTTTCGCTTTTATATAAGTTTAGACCTGATGAGCTTAAGTTTATATTTGTAGATAAAAAGAGAGTTGAGCTTTCCATATATAACGGCATACCACATTTAATGTCTCCGGTTGTTTCTGATGAGAAGAAGGCTACTATAGTGTTGAGATATATTGTAGACATAATGGAGAAAAGATACGAAAGAATGGAGAGATTCTTCGTTAGAAATGTTAAGACTTACAATGAAAAAGTAAAACAGCTTCTTAAAGAAGGTGAAACAGAGTTTAACGGCGAGCCTTTAGAGTTATTTCCATATATAGTTTTGGTGATAGATGAGCTTCACAATTTGATGGTTGTTGCTTCAAAAGAGGTTGAGGATTTAATATCACGTTTGGCTGGTATGAGTAGGGCTGTTGGCATACACTTAATAATTGCCACACAAAGACCTTCTGCAGATGTTGTTACTGGTGTTATAAAGGCTAATTTACCAACAAGAATTGCATTCCAAGTGCCTAACAAAACAAACTCTCGTATTATAATAGATATGTCTGGTGCTGAGCAGTTATTAGGTAAAGGAGATGCTTTATTCTGTGCCTCTGGAAGTCAGATGCCTGAGAGGGTTCAGGGAGCTTTTGTTTCTGACAATGAAGTTAAGAAAGTGGTTGACTATTTATCTGGAGAGATGTCTCCTATGTTTGACGAGAGCTTGATTGCGGCATTAGAGGGAAGTGATGATGACAAAAACACCGATGAAGAGGATATATTAGACGAAGAGCTTTGGGAGGATGCTGTTGAGCTTGTTGCTAGAACTGGTAAGGCTAGTGCCTCATTTCTACAACGAAGATTAAAAATAGGCTACAACCGTGCCGCTAGAATAGTTGAGATTATGGAGCGTCAAGGTATTGTGGGTCCAGAAAATGGTTCTAAGCCAAGAGAAGTTTTAATTACATTAGATGATAGATAATAAGATTTTAAGGCTCGTTTACAGTTGGTAGGCGGGCTTTTTTATATAATAAAGTTTATATAAAAAAACTTATTTTGAATTGCTTTCTACTATTTTAGTTATATATTCATCATCTTGCAATCTATTGTTTATATTATCTTCTTTATTGTCTTTGTCATTGCAAGAAACAATAAAACTAAATAATATTAGAGTTAGTAATAATAATATTCTTTTATACATAACAACTCCTAATATTACTAAATATTATGTAACATACTTTTATATTATCGGAATATATATTATACAAAATTAATTAATTATTTTAAATATGTTTAACAAAATATTTTTTATTTTTTTTACTTTATTTTTTAAATAAAAAAGTTTTGAGAGTTCAACTCATTTTATTATTACTAATTATTTTTTTAAGAAAAATCTGTTCTAATATTTCATATTCCTTTAGTAAGGATATATTATTACATGTTTTACAATAATACCAATGAATATTATTAGTGTATCTTTCATATCCTTCAAAATTGATTTTCTTTTCTTCTATTTTTCTTAAAACTTTTCTAGTCCTTTTCTCATCGTTATAAGATATTTTTTTTCTCAAACCACATTCAAGACAATAACCATCTGTGGTAAATCCAACTAAAACTTCTTCGCCTGCTATTTCTATTTCTTTAGCCAGACTAACCCATTCATAACAATATAAAACTTCCTTATTTGGATATCTTAATATTTTTGATTTATCAGTAATTTCAGGATTATCAGCTCCATTATAATAGTATAATTTAAAGTCTGTATGTTTTTTCAAGAATTTAGCAAACATTGTATGCACTTTAGTTGACAATGGTATATCCCAATGAGTTCTAAATCTATACTGAGCATATAAATAATAACCACTATAGATATGTTGTTTTACTTCTCCTGAGTATGAATATTGATCATTGTATAAATTTGCACTGTTATTATTAACATCTTTAGCATCTTTTATTATCAAATATTTCCAATGACTATCTTCTTTATAATCATATATTATAGTATAGCATTTATCTAATACAGTTTCATTTATTTTATCATTAAATATAGCATTGATAAATTCTTTTAATTTATTTTGATACCATATTAATAATGTTTTATTATCATTATCTTTATTATTTCTAAATATGGATATGGTTGTAGAATAGTAAGGTCTAAAATATTCTATTTCATCATTACCAATGAATGCCAATATAGCCCTATGTATTAAATAATTTCCATTTTCATTATTAAAGCCATTTTTAGTAAAAATATAATCTACTACATCAACAATATTTTCATTATCTATATTGTCTAACAAGAAATCAATATTACCTTGTAAAAATATATTATTCTCACAAGCGTAAATTCTTTTTCTAATATTTTGATTACAACTTTTTAATATATTTAATTTATTTTTTTCTGATTCAACTATTATTTTCAATATCTCTTGATTATTATTGTTATAAGATTTTAATGATATTTCTCCATTTTCTATGAATGATTTTATAAAACTAATTTGGAATTTTAGCTCATCATCATCGCCAGTATGTTCATAATAAATAAATATAAAATTCCTTATAAATCTCAATATATCTTTATAATCTTTTATTTTTTCAATTATTGAATCTATATTTTCACTTTCTTTATAATTTTCTTCTTCATATATTTTATTTAAAATAATGAAAAAACTAAATAATAATATTTGATATTTCAAATCATAATTATTTATTTTAAGCAAAATAATATCTTCATCTTTTCTATCAAAAATATTTATATTTTTTTCAAAAGTAGATATTTTATTATCATAAATAATTTCATCATATATACAAAATATATTATTGAATAGTTCAATGTTTTTTTCAGGTTTTAATTTATAAAATATATCCAATATATTAATTATAAATTTTATATTACATTCTAACACAAAATTTTTACTGTCGTCAATATATTTTAACATTTTTTCATCTGTTTTTTTTACAAATAAATTAAAGAAATCTTTTAGATGTACACCTATTTTTTCATTTTTTTCTTTTATATATTCACATTGTTCAGAATATAACATTCCAAATACAAAATCAAAAAAGTTTTTAAAAAGACTGTCTATTTCAGGATTTTTATTATCTTTCACAAATTCCCAGAAAAAATTAGACCAAGTTGTATCTATTTTTTCTCTAAATTCTCTTAAAAGATTATAATCTATTTTTCCATCTAAAAAACTTTCGAGTTTTGATTTAAATATTTCAAAATCTGTTAATTGCTTTCCTCTTGAATTCATTTTTATATATAAATCATCAGGGTCGCCTTTTATATATTCATAGTAAAATTGTATCCTATTTAATTTACTGCTATTAATATCTTTTTTATTTTTAACTTTTTCATGAATATCATCTATTACCTGAAGCATTCCTTTAACTGTTGTATCTTTTTCCCAGAAATTTAAAAACTTAATATTGTCTTTTAATTTGTCTGATAAATTTTCATTTGATTTTAACTTAATTTCTTCTCTTTTTATGCTTAATAAAAATGATATAAAATTTTTTGATGAATTTCTAGTTTCATAAGTAAACCTTTTTAATATTTCATCATTAAAATTAAAATACCAATGAAATAAAAATAATGTTGTTAATCTTTGCTGTCCATCCAATAAATAAAATACATCATTATCTTCTACACCATATATATAATCTAATATTAATTCTTCTTTATCGTTTGATAAAAAATCAATAATAACATCTAAAAAATCCTCTCTTATTTTCCTTACTTTATGAGTCTTTCTACCCTGAGCATAACCTCTTTGTATAATAGGTACAACAACATTATTTTCATATTTCTCTAATAATGATATAAAATTTTCCTTATTGTTACTCATAATATTCTCCTTATTTATTTTTTAATCCCAAATAATCAGTTATTGAATCTATTATATTATTTAAATAATCATATTTATCAGTTTTTGTCCATAATAGTATATCTTTTGGTTCATTTGTATAATATTTTAAAAATACATTTTTTGTAGATATGGGAATATATTTTTTATTATTTTTAATTAAGTCTTTTATTTTTTTTAGCTTCATTGGAAAAATAGAGTTACTTAATGTAGTGTTATTATTCACATCTATTAATGCCAAATTAGAAATATTATTTTCATTATCTAAATTATAATTTTTTTCAAATGTAACTGAAGATTCACTATCTTCTAATAATTTTTTATATAATTTTTCATAAATAAAAAATAATGCATCTATTATATAATTGAAGTTATCCTCTATTTTAAAATTATTAAAAGCTTCATCTAGATTTTTATATTCATTTTCTATTAATTCTTTATTTTGAAGTATATATAATTTATTTTCTTCTATAAATTTTTCTTTTTCTTTCTCAGATAATTTTTTTGAGTTTCTAGCATGTATATGTTCTAAAGATGGTGTTATCTTTTTATATTCATCAAATGGAAATCTTATATTTTCTTTTGAACTATCTATTATATTGAATAGTAGTAATATTCTTATTATTTCAGAATTATTTATATTATATTCCAATTCTGATATATTTTCTTCTAACTGTTTATAATTATGAGCTTTGATACTTTCTTTTATATCTTTTTTTATTTTAGTCTTAAATTCTTGTTTAGTGTTTAATTTTTTGTCTTCTGCATAAGATAAAATAGTTTTTAACTCTCTTGAACCTGAGGCTATTAAATAACCTATATTATTATATAATTCATCATCTTCATACCATTCTTTTAAAAGATAAAAATATTTTGAAAGCTCTTTCCATTTTTCATTTAAATTATTTTGATTATTTTTAAACTCTTTATAAAAAGAATTAAATATTTTATATTTTGTATTATCAGTGTTATTATTTTTTAGTTTTATATTATATATTAACTCAAATAGAAAATCCATTCTAATATTATTATCATCATTGTTGGAAATAAAATACCAGAATTTATCGTTTTCTAATTCTATCTCTATATTTTCCCATTGATTTGCGATATTTATTTGTTTTAATTCTTCCAGCTTTTTTTTATTATTACTTTCTTCTTGTTTTGATTCTTCTGCATTTTTATTGTTGCTGCTTTCTTCTTTAAAATTTGATTTATGTAAAAATATAGCCTTTATCAATTCACTATCAGTAAGTGCTATTTTACCAGCATTAAGTCTTTGAAAAACTTCATTTTCATCATCTTCACCTACATTATACCATATTATATTTACATTATCTAATAAATTATCTTTAAAATCTTTTTTATCTATCTCATTTTTCTCAAACCATTTTTTTATAAATACATAAGCATTATAAATATGATAATAGTCTATATTTGATTTATAAACGTTTTCTGGGGTATCTTCCTTAATATTTTTTAAAACATTTGATTTTGTATCATAATTAATATTAAAATTATTATCTTCATTTTTTAATTTTAATTCTTTATTTAAATATTTTAATATCAAATAAATTGTAGTTAATCTTTGCTGACCATCTACTAAATTATATTGTTTATCATCTTTTTTTACAGCTTTTACAGCTATAGGATTAAGACAATACTTTTCATCTCCTTTTTTATTTTCTATAAACTCTTTTATATCTTCTAATAAAGCTTGAACTTCTCCATTTTCGCCTCTCCATCTATATCCTCGCTGATAACTAGGTATAACAAAATTATACTTTAATAATTTTTTTACAGAGCACATTTCTACTGATTTATTATTTGATTCATTCATAAATATTCCTTTTATTTCCTTTACTAAAAAAGAATTTATATTAAATTAACATTTTAAAATACTAAAAATATTTCTTCTATATATTAGAAGTTATCATAATATATTAAAGCTGCAGTATAACATATTTTTATAATAAAACAATAATTATTTTTTATTTATGATAATAAAAGACGGAATAACTATAGAGAAAAATATTGCCGAACAAAAAAGAAAATCTTTTATTGTAATGTTATAACTGTATTTTATAAAACTCTTGTCATGTCTAAATGGTGTAGGTTTAGAGTCTCCATCTGGACCTTTACATTCTTCTTGAGAGAAAATAACGATGATAGATAATATTGCTATAAATAAAAGTTTTTTCATAAAAATAAACTAAAGAAATAATTTTTTGCAATAATAATATATATTAAAAAAATATGCAATTATTGGTATTATAATAATTAAAAAATTTTATTTTTTATTAGAAATATAATATAATTCAGACATGAAAAAAAGTATAATGAAACTTCCACAATCTGTAGCAAATCGTATAGCTGCCGGAGAGATAATAGAGAGACCAGCTTCAATGCTTAAAGAACTTCTTGAAAATGCTGTTGATAGCGGTGCTGATAATATAGAAGTGAGAGTAGAAGATGCAGGAATAAAAACTATGATAGTAGAAGATAATGGAAGCGGTATAGCTTTTGATGAACTTCCTTTGGCAATTACTCATCATGCCACTAGTAAAATTTATTCTATAGAAGATTTGGATAATATATACACTTTAGGTTTTAGAGGTGAGGCATTAGCTTCTATAGGAGATGTTACCAATTTAGAAATAGTTTCAAAGAGTATTGATGAAAAAACAGGCGGGAAGATTGTTGTTGAGGCTGGAAAAATATTGGAGCATAAGCCTTATGCTTCTGTTGATGGCACTAAAATTACTGCTAAAAACCTTTTTTTTAATATACCTGCAAGATACAAATTTTTAAAGCATATATCAAGAGAGTTTTATTTAGTTAAAGAAGTGTTTGATATGGAGGCTTTGGTGCAGCCTAATATTACTATGAAGCTATATAATAATGGTAAGCTTGTAAATAGTTATTTGAAAGTTGATAATTTAAAAGATAGAATTGAAAATTATTTGAATGATAGTAATGTTTTTTCAAATTTAATAGAATTAAATATAGAGAAAAATGATATAAACATATACGGACTTTTTTCTAATTCTAAAATAAGTCAGTCTATGAGAAAGAATAATTTTATATTTCTAAATAATAGACCAATAGAAAATAGAGTTATTGCATACGCTATAAAAAATGCCTATTCTAACACCATACCAAAAGAGAGATATCCGTTTTTCTTTTTATATATTAATGTTGATACAAATAAGGTTGATGTTAATGTGCATCCAAGTAAGAAGGAAGTGAGAATAAAAAATGAAAGGGATATTTCTGGTATAATTTATAACGCCATATACAATAATATTAATAGTGTGAATAATTTCTCTTCTGTTAATATTGAAGTTGATGTTGATAAAGATATCACTCCAACATTTCCAGTACAAAGTAGTAATAATAATGTAACTACAAATAGTTCTAATAATAATTTTTCTAACGATAATTTTAATGAAACAAAAACTAGTAATAATTTTCAATTTAATAATGAATTAGCTTCTAATGTTAATAATGAGTTGTATAATAAAAACGATTTAAATAATAATAATCTAGAACCTCAAAAAAATAATATAGAGTTTGGTGAGTATGTAAAAGCAGTAGGGCAGGCTTTCTCTTCATACATCATAGCTGAGAGAGGAAATGAAATGTATATTATAGATCAGCATGCTGCATACGAAAGACTTAATTATGAGAGAATATACAAAACTTTAGTGAGCGGTAAATTAGAATATGAGAAATTGCTTATACCTTGTGAAATAGAATATAGAGATTATGAAATAGATATATTAAACTCTTCAAAAGAACAAATAGAATCTATAGGTATAAAGTTTGAAGCTAATTCAAAAAATAGCATTATAATAGATGAAGTTCCAATATATATTCCAAAAAATCAAAGAATAGAGAAAATTATTAAAGACATTTTGGATATATATATTTCTAAAGAGAGCAATAATAGTTTAGAGAAATTAATAAAACATACATGCAGTACAATATCTTGTAAATATTCACCAAAGGCGGGAGATAAACTTTCTCTTAATGATATGCAAACCTTGCTTGATTTGCTTGAAGAAGAAAATATATTAACTAATTGCCCGCATGGAAGACCATTTGTTTTAAGACTTTCAAAAGATTATCTCGATAAAAAATTCTTTAGATGATTCAGTTATTATATATATTTTAAAAGCGAATTAATGAATATTTATATTGTTTTTAGTTTAATATTACGCATGTAAAATATAGTTAGTATTATTCTCTTAACTTGCACTTTTTGCAACTTTTTGCGGCGTGAAAAAGTTGAATAAAATAAAAACTTACATTACAAAATATAGCTGTTTAAATACATGCTAAAATTAAATTTTAAAATTTATTATTTGTGGCGGTTTTGCCCCCTGCGAAGCGTGCCCTTAGGGTACACACCCCAAGTTCTTTTTGTGATCAAAAGAACCAAAAAGACTGCATTTGAGTGAGATAGTATTTAATTATAATCAAAAATACAATATATATTATGAATAACACTGAAATATTTATACTTTTTATTTTATTATATCTTAATGGATTTATTGCTTTTCTATAGATTCAAAATAACAAGCCATAAAGTCGCCTTCGCCGTTTTCAAAATCGGCTACCATAGAAGAAACTTTTTTGTTAAGTTCTTTTATCATTTTGTATGCTAATTCATTTGCTTTAGCTTCTGTTATATTAGGGTTGGTTTTTAATATTTGAGATATTACTTTATTGATATTTACTCTTTTATAAACGCCGTCGCTATCCATAAACCGCCTTTATCAATAAATAAAGTCTACAAAGTATATAATATAGCTATAATACTCTATAGACTTAAATATTTTTATATTTATTGATTAAATATTATTTTTTTAAGCCATAACGTTTTTTGAATTTATCAACTCTACCAGCAGTATCCAATATTTTTTGTTTACCAGTAAAGAAAGGGTGACAATTATGACAAATGTCAACGTGTAAAGTTTTTTGAACTGAATGTATTTTGAAATTAGCACCGCATGCACAATTTACATCAGTTTCATAGTATTCTGGATGTATATTTTTTTTCATTGATTTATCTCCAACAAATTAAATTATTCTAAACTATCTAAATTATTATATTATAAGTTAAAGTTTATTGCAATAGCATAAAACAAATTATTTACTATTTTCTAAAGCAATAGACAGTTCTATATAGCCTGCATTCATAAGGTTATTTAAATGCTTGAAGCCTTTTTTTAGCATATATTGCGATACAGCAAAAGAACGTCCCCCGCTAGCACAATATAATAAATATTCTTTGTCCCTATCTAAATTTTCTATAGTTTCTATAATTTGACGGTCGTTAGGGTCTAAAAGCATACTTCCTTTTATAAATCCTGTAGCTTTTGCTTCATATGGGCCTCTAATATCTAATAATTGTAAATCTTTATTTGTTTTTATTAATTGAACTGCAGTTTCTACATTTACACTATTAACTTGATTTTCCATTTATATTTATCCTCATAGTTTTTTGATTTATTATTTATCATTATAATATATTTTAGATTTTTTTAAATAATTGACTTTAATTAAAATTTACATTATTATAGATTCATATATTTTAAATTTTATAAGGGTTAATATAAGTTATGGAAGAGAAACAATACAGTTTAGAAGAATCTATAGAATTAATTTCAAGAGGAGCAAGCGAAATAATAGGCTTGGAAGAGATAAAAGAAAAACTAAAAAGCGGAAAAAAATTAACAGTAAAAGCAGGCTTTGACCCCACAGCTCCAGATATACACTTAGGACACACTGTACTTTTAAGAAAGATGAGACATTTTCAATTACTTGGACATAAAGTAGTATTTCTTATAGGAGATTTTACTGGAAGAATAGGAGACCCATCTGGTAAAACAAAAACTCGTCCTAGATTAAGCGAAGAAGACGTATTAAGAAATGCTGAAACTTATAAGCAGCAAGTATTTAAAATTTTGGACCCTGAAAAAACTATAGTTGAGTTTAATTCAAAATGGCTTGGTAAAATGAGTTTTGCCGATGTACTTGGACTTACTTCAAGATATACCGTAGCACAAATGATAGAACGGGATGATTTTTCTAAGAGGTATAAAAATGGTCAGCCTATAAGTATGATGGAGTTTTTATATCCATTAGCACAAGGTTATGATTCTGTTGCTTTAGAATGCGATGTTGAGCTTGGAGGTAATGACCAAAAGTTTAATTTGCTTGTTGGAAGAACCCTAATGAAAGAATATGGACTATCTCCTCAGGCTGTTTTAACAGTGCCTTTACTTGAAGGCTTAGATGGTGTTGAGAAGATGAGTAAGTCTTTAGGCAACTATATAGGTGTTTATGATAGCCCTAAAGATATGTATGGTAAGGCTATGAGCATACCTGATAGTTTGATTCTAAAATATATGGAATTAGTTACAGATATACCTATGAATGATATAAGAAATTATAAGAAGGCTATGGAAGAAGGGGAGAACCCTAGAAATATAAAATCTGTACTTGCCAAAGAAATTGTAAAATTGTATCATACAGAAGAAGATGCTAATAATGCAGAAGAGGAGTTTAAGAGAATATTTAGCTCTAAGGGTATACCAGATGAAATAGAAGAGGTTATTGTTAGTAAAGATGATAATGTTTTAAATATTTTATCTGTATGCATGAAAAATGAAAGTAAATCTAATTTAAAAAGATTGATTTCTCAAGGCAGTGTTACTTTAGATAATGAAAAGATTACGGATATAAACTCTAATATAAATAAAGAGGGTATACTAAAAATAGGAAAACGTAATTTCTTTAAAATAAAATTTTCTTAAAAAAGATAAATGTGATTTTTAAGAGGCAATAATGCGGGTCTTGATATTACTATTATCTTTAATAATATTTAATGCATACTTATATGCACAAGATAATAATCAAGATAATAATAATATTCCAAGAACAAACGAAAACGCATTAATGCAAATAAATCAATTTGATGCCAAAAGAAATCCTGTTTCTTTTATTAATATAGTTAATTTCACTCCATATTATGTATTAACAGAATATGCTAGAAATTACGGCATAGAGATTTACCCTTATGATGATGAGTCTAGTTTAAGAGCTAGAATTATCAAAAGACAAGTTAATGTGGACGTTGTAAAGATTGTAGGGGAAGATAATATAAGAAATGTAGCACGTGCTAGTATTAATACAGGCGGAGGGCAGATAGAGTTTAGAAGTGCTGATTATGTTGAAAGATATAGGATAGAAGAAGCTGGGGAGGAGTTAATAGCTCTATACGGAAATGTACAGCTTAAAATGTACAATAATGTTATGACAGCTGATAGAGTTGTTTATAGTTTAAAAACAGGTGAAGTATTTGCTTCTGGTAATTTGAGAGTTGAATCTGGAGCTAGTGTTTTAAATGGTGAATGGTTCATGCTTAATAAAGATGATAAGAAAGGTATTTTATATAATGGTAACACAAAATTCCAGAGTTTTACAGTTCAAGGTAATATAATAAAATTCAATGATCCTGATTTTTTTGCTAATGACAGCAGTGTAAGTTTTTCAAGGCTTACTCCTGTAGCACATGATTTTTTAGCATCAAGAGTTTATTTATGGGATACAAAAAAGATATTAATATTTAATAGTATATATAGAGTTGGAAGGCAGCCTGTATTTTATTTTCCTCTTTTTATTCAAAATAATTTTGGTACTGGTATTATAAGCACTTTCGGACAGAGTTTGAGAGAAGGTGTTTATATGCAAAACAGTAAGACTTTTGATTTATACGGAGTTAGCCATAGAATAAGATTTGATGCTTATCAAAAGTTAGGTTTTCTCATTGGAGATGAAATTAGATATACTAGTCAGTATCATAATTTGTCTTTAGATGCTATGTTTGCTTTGGGAAGACAATATTATTTGCTTGATTCTTACATATCTTCTAGTCTTGGTTTTGGTACTAGGTATGTTAACTATTTTGCTGACGGTAAGCCGGGTAAATTTGTACCTAGATATAAATTTCAATATGATCATACCATACAATTACATAATAGTGAAAATATTAATGCTTATCTTACTGGCAGGTTAAATTTAAATAGTGATTTATATTTTAAGTCAGATTTTTATAATCAAAGGGGTGCTTTAGATATATTATCATTATTTACTGCTATTACTGGAAATTTAAGCGATATAGGAGATTCGTATCCAGAAAGTTATATACAAAACTCTGTGTATATTAATAGTACTATATATGGTGTTAGTTTGAGTGCGGGTGCTGAATGGAATCTTACAGCTGTAAGAAATTTATCTGTAAATTATAATACTAATTTTGACTATTATATGCCTAAACCAAGCAGATTAGTTTTACCTTCTTTATCAGCAAGTTATAGCTCTGTTTTTGGAGATGAAACTTCTTATTATTTCCCTGATTTAAATATTAATTATAATATTAGCATGAATTATTCTCATACTATAGATTATAAAACTTCTGAAGGTATAGCATTTTATGATAATCCTAATCTTAATGAACAATTAAATGAGAAATTGGCTGAAAGAAATAATTTACAATTAAACGGCGGATTATCAAGGAGTTTTACTAATTTATTTATGAGATTTACTCCTAATTTTAATATTAATTATGCTTATCAAAAAAGTATTAATCCAAGATCTGAAGATTTAATTTATGATAGAGATAATACATATTTGGGTTTAGCTAGTACTATGAACCTTTCTGTATTTTTGCCTAATTCAATACTGCCATATAAACTTGATAATTATTTTTCTCCATCTGTAAGTTGGGATACATCATATAGTATTGGCTATAGATTTAAAGAAAAAGATGCTGCATATACTAATGAAAATCAAAGCGGAGATTTTAGCAGTCATAGTATTAATACAAGTTTAAATGCAGGAGGAACTGGTTATAGTATATTTTTTATACCTAATTTAAATTGGGATATTAGAGGAACTATTAGAACAGGTTATGACCTTATACCAACATATAATGCACAAACTAAAAATTATGAACTTATACATAACACCAATAGATTCTTAACAACGGAAGTAGGAGGTTCTACTAGGCTATATTATGATTCTTCTTATATTTCTTATGATTTATCTAAAAACTTATTAGGTACGAATTTTACACAAAATGCTATAAATACTCTCATACATGTACCTATTCCTATAGATAAGCTCACAGATTGGATATTAGTGAGAAATGGTAAAAAGAAATTTTTTGATGGTTATAAGAATGATTTTAGATTTTTCTTTGATATATCATATAAACATGATTTTATTAACTATAAATATAATTATGCCGCTTTTTCACTTGGATTTGAATTAAAAATATTAGAACAATTTACTTTTAGCTTCTCTACTACAAGCAGAAATGACAGAGCTTATAGATATATAAAATCTTATGCTGAAAGAGAAAATGAAACTTGGGTTAATCCTTTCTGGGATATTGTTGATTCATTTAATTTTAGAGATTCTCAAAAAAGGATAGATAGTTTATTTAAACTAAGTTCTATAAATACAAGTGTATGGCATGAATTAGATGGATGGCAATTAAGGGCTACTTTCTCTATATCTCCTTCTGCTCTTCCTTCAGATATTGCAAGCGGTTCTGTTAAGGGGGCTTATTGGAATAAAGAGTTTTGGATTGAATTTACTCTTACTGATTTCCCTAGTGCTGGTTTACCTAGAAGAGAATATGATCTTAATTCTACTATTACAGATTTGAGAGATAATCAAACTACTACTACTTTTTAATTTATGGGTATAAAATGATTAAAAAAATATCTATTTTGTTTATTATACTAATATCTGCTTTTTTACATGCTGATGAAAATTATATAAATAAAATATTTATTGCTATAGAAAATAATGATATTAATTATATAAAATATACGATAGAAAATGACTCACAAAGCTTAAAATCTAGGCTTCCTAAAGATTATGAAAACAATTTAGAAGGAGCTACTCCTTTACTTTATGCTATTTATAATGATAAAAAGGATATTATTAAACTATTTATAGATAATCTAGATACATTATATTTTAAAGAGAGAGATGACAAAAATTATAATAGTATTATGTATGCGGCTGCTTTTTCTGATATAGATATTTTAAAATTGTTAGCAGAAAAATCTCCTAGTCTAATTAATAGTGAAACAGAGTTTAGAGTTAATATACTTCATATAGCAAGCAGTCATAATAATTATGAGGTTATAGAATATATATGCACTAATTTTAATATTGATATTAATTCTCAGGATATTGACGGTTGGACTGCTCTTTATCATGCTGCTAATTCTCAAAGCATTGAATCATACAGGCTTCTTATAAAACTAGGAGCTAATACTCAGATTACAGACAATAATGGAATGTATCCTTCAACTAGGCTTAGAGAGCTTGTGATGATGAAATATAATGAATTAAGAGATATTGATAGGGAATTATTTGAGGCTATAAGAGATAATGATATAAAAAAATTAAAGAAGAGCATAGAAGAAGGTGCTAATGTTAATGCTGAAGATGGTTATGGGCTTAGTGCTTTGCATTTTGCTATAAGAAATAAAAACATAAAAGCGGTTGATGTTTTGCTTGACTGCGAGAATATTAATTTAGAAGCAACTCTTCCTAACGGATATTATACGGCATTAGATAATTTTAGCGGTGAAGCTGTATATATAGGAGGGGCTACTCCTTTACTTTATGCTATATTTAAAAGCAATGGAGACAGCAGAATAGTAAACAGGCTCATTAAAAAAAATGCTAATATTAACACTTCTGATGAAGAGGGCTGGAATAGTTTTTTATATGCGGCTGCTTTTGGTAATGTTCGTATAATTAGCAGTTTAGTAAACAAAAATAAGAGTTTAGTTAATAGCAGAACAAAAAAAAATGTTACTGCTTTACAAATGGCTGTTGTTTACGATAATATTAAAGTAATTAGTTATTTAGTAAAAAGGCTTCATGTTGATATTAACGCGAGGGACAATGATGGATGGACTGCTCTTTATTATGCTGCTGCTAACAACAAGGCAGAGGCGTATAATTTACTTATAGAGCTTGGTGCTGACAGAGAAATTGCTAATAATGAGGGCTTAAAGCCTGATGATATATTCTTTAATAATTAATTATATTTTTAAGTTTGTTATTTTTTTGTTGTTCTTTTTCCCGCAGCTACATACCGAAGGCACTTCCTACGGTCGCAAAAGAAGTGGGCGGTGTACCCTAAGGGCACGCTTCGCAGGGGGCTAGTCCCCACAAATTACAAACTAAAAAAAATTCTCACATAAGTTTTTTATTTTCTTCAACTTTTTCCCGCCTTCGCTGTGCGGACTTCGTCAAAGTTTTCGCCCTACGGGCACGCTTCGCGAAAGTGTAAGTTAAGCAAGTAATACTAACTATATTTTACATACTAAATATTAAAACAATATGAATATTTATTTTTTAGTTCTTAAACCATATAATAAATATATAAATATTTCATTATATGGTTTTATTTTTTTATTTTATAAATGTTATAATAATATTATATTTTTTCTTTATAATGTTGTTATTAACTTATTATTATTATATAATTTTTTATATTATGTTTACTAGGAAATTTATGCTATGATTAGAAATGTATTTTTATTAATTATATTACTTTTTTCTGTTAATTTTAACATATACGCTATAAATCAAAAAGAAAGTGAATTATTTTCGGCTATAAAAGAAAAGAAAAATGAAAGAGAGTTAAGAGAGATTTTAAAGTATAGAATAGATTTTTCTGCTACAAATGAAATGGGATTAACACCTCTTTTGTATGCTATTGAATGCAATAACGAAAGAGCCTTAAGGGTACTTCTTGAATATAGTAATGTTAATATTGAATATAGACTTCCTAATGATTTTGCTGCTTATCCGTTTGTAAATAAATATGAAGGAGACAGCGTTAATATTGGAGGGGCTACTCCTTTAATGTTTGCCATATTTAGAAATAATTCAAAAGCAGTTAAAGAGCTTATAGATAAAGGAGCTAATGTTAGAGCTAAAGACAATGAGGGAAACTCTGTATTTTTGTATGCATGCGGTTTTGGAGACAGCAATATTATAAGAATGCTTCTTCAAAAAGATAAACTGATAGTTAATGATAAAACTCCTAACGGCAATCTTAATGGACTTCATTATGCTGCTGCTTTTAATAATTTAAATACTATTAATTTCTTAGTTAAAAATGTTGATATGAATATTAATGACAGAGATTCAAATGGATGCACTGCTTTATATTATGCGGCATATTATCAAAAACAAGATGCTTATAATCTGCTCATTAAACTTGGTGCTAATAAAGACATAGGTGATAATTATGGAGTAGCTCCAGAATATATATTATCAGGCGGAAGTTCTGCTTTTGACTTAGAAAACAAAGAGGAAGATAATAATAATAATAATAATAATAATACAAATACTTACTACGAAAACATGTTTATTGCAAGGGTTATTCAAACTTCAGATACCAATGCATTAAGAGATATAATGATGTATTCTAACTTTAATATGAACTCTATAATTATGGCTTATGAAACTCCTCTCACTTATGCTATACATCTTGATAAATATGATATGGTTAATGAACTTCTTAAATATGAAATGAATAATACAAATATTATAAATATAGAAACTTCTTATATACCAGCTGATGAAGTTTATTTTAATGAAGATAGAGCAGAGTTTAGAGGCAATGTATATTTGGGAGATGTTAGCCCTTTGCAGTATGCTATATTTAAAAATAACACTAATATAATAAACACACTTTTACATTATGGTGCTGATATAAGCAGAAAAGACAGTTTAGGCGATAATGCTTTAATGTATGCTGCTAGATTTTCAAGTGCTGAAGTTATTGATACAATTTTAAATTATAGCAGTAATTCTTATAGAGTAGTAGATATATACGGCAACACTCCTTTACATAATGCTTCATCACTTGGAAACACTAATGCTTTAATTGCACTTATGAATAGAACTCCTATTAATATAAACATACAAAATATTGATGGAGATACTCCTTTGCATTTAGCTGTAAAAAATAATAACAGCAATACTTATAGATTTTTATTATTAAAGGGAGCTGATTATACTATAAAAAATTATGACGGCAAAACTGCTTCAGATTTGTTGTATGGGGATAATATAGAAAATATAATGGGTAGTTTTTCAGATACTAATATCTACAGCACAAATTCATATAATAATATAAATCCAGTTGAGGCAAATAATGTTAATAATATTGTAGAAGATTTTTTATATGACAATATGCCGGATGATGATGCCTCCTATTATAAAAAAGAAAATAATGAATATCAACCAGCTCAATTAGAAAGTAAGATTCTTTTCGATGCTATTTATAAAGATGATGCAGCTTTAATACATAATGCTATTTCTAATACAGTTGATCTTAATGCAAGAAACTCTGAAGGTTTTACTCCGCTCCTTTATGCTATTCATTATGACAAAACTAATGCCCTCAATATACTTTTAAGCTACACAAATAAAATTGATATAAATAAAACATTAGACAATTATACTAATTACTATTCTAAAAAAGGGGTTAACTTTAGCGGAGAATTGGTATTTGATAAAACAACTCCTTTAGAATATGCAATATTTAAAGGAAATATTGATATAGTATCTATGCTTATGAATAATAATGCTGATATATATCTTGAAGATTCAAAAGGATATAATGGAATATTTTATGCTTCTGCTTTTGGAGATTATGCTCTATTAAATAAAATAATGCAAAAATATCCTGCTATATATAATTTCAAAAACTCTAATGGCGACAGCGTTCTTCATATTGCAGCAAGCTATGGAAACAATAATGCTATAAGTTTTTATTTATACAATACATTTTTGAGCATAAACACAAAAAATAATGAAGGTAAAACTCCACTAGACTTAGCAAATGCCAATGGATATACTAACACCGTAGATTATTTAATAAAAGGCGGTGCTAAATACGGCAATCAATAAAATATTATTTTAGTTAATATATGTTATCCTATTAAAAACAGTATATGCTATCATATCCCTAAACAACTATACTTTGTTATGTAATTTTTTATTCAACTTTTTCCCGTCGCAAAAAGTGCAAATAAAAATAGTGCCAAATCATAATAATTGTCTATTAAATAAAATATAAAACCTTTATTTTAATATCTTCAAACAAGATTTAATAATTTTCAGTATTATAAAAAAGAGCCTCATAACAATGAAGCTCTTATAATTTTATTAAAACTAATTTTTTTATTGATTTTTTATTCTAAAAATAAACTAACAGCCTGTTCATTAGCACTATTAACGGCAGTAATAACAGAAGTGCTTGATATAGTAGCTCCACTTATGGCAGCTATTTGAGCATCAAGTGCTTCTTCTGGTTTTATACCTTTTACAACAGTAAGAGGTACAACAGAACTCTTATTAGTAAATTGATTTCTAAAACTCTCCTCTACAATTTTTGCACCAAGTCCGGGAGTTTCAGCTTGCTCAGTAACAACAATTCCTGTAACAGTAGTAGCATCGCCGCTAAAACCAACTAACACCTTATTTTGACCATTATATCCGCCAGCAGAAGAAAGCACAGCATAACCTGCCACAGAACCATCAGCCTTTTTACCAATATAATATGGATAAGTAGCATCATTAATAGGCCCTTCTATATTATCAGCATCAGGTATAACAGCCTTAACACCATTTAATACAGTCTTTTCATTGTTTGCTAAAATATCTTTCTCAAAAGAAGAATAAACAAATGATAATAAAAATCCAGCAATTAGAGCAGTTATTGTAACAGATATTACAGCTTTATATGTAACTTCTTTTTTCATTATTTTGCTCCTTGTTGTTGTTTTTCTATATTTATAGCCTCTTTCTTACCAAAAGGTTTAGGACGAGTATACATAGCTATTAAAGGCATAAACATATTTCCTATCAATATAGAATACATAGTATATTCTGGAGAAGAACCAAAAGCTCTAAGTATTGCAAGTACAGCACCTATTAAAAGAGCATATATCCAAGCACCTAAATGACTAGAAGGACAAGTAACCATGTCAGTAGCCATAAAGAAAGCACCTAAAACAAATCCGCCTGCAAATATTTGATATATAGGAGAAGCAAACTCTCCGGGCATAGCAAGAGAAAGTATTAAACTTATTGTAACTAAAGAAATGAGCATTCCTAAAGGTATTCTCCAATCTATAGTTTTAGTAACAATGAGGAATATTCCGCCTATTGTAAGAAGTATAACAGAAGTCTCTCCTATAGCTCCGCCAGTGCTTCCTAATAACATTTGTAGATAATAATGTGATTCAAATTTAATTTGTTCTATTAGAGAAGTGCTAATTCCGTCAGCATAACTAAACTTCATAAAAGTTAAAGGAGTAGCCTGTGATAAAGCAGTAGTCATATCTATAGCTTGAGTACCGCCGCTTACAGTATTAACTAAATTACTAAGTCCATCAGCAAATAAATCAAAGAAAGGCACTCTAACAGGAGGAGTATAAGTACTCATTTGAGCAGGGAAAGCAACTTGTAAAAAAGCCCTTCCTACTAAAGCAGGATTAAATATGTTAGAACCCAAACCTCCAAAAACTTCTTTAGCAAATATAATAGCAACAGCACCGCCAATAACAACCATTGTTACAGTAGTGCTAGGAGGTAAAGTCATCACTAAAAGCAAAGCAGTAACCACTGAAGCATAATCAGGAAGTACAGGCTGCTTTCTCATCTTTCTAACAATTATATTACATAAAACACAAGTAATAATAGAAGCAAGATATAATATAATTACTCTATTGCCAAACAACACTACGCTATATATAATAGCAGGCAAAAGAGCAATAATTACTCTTAGCATAATTTTTTGTGTAGTATCTCCATCTTTTATATGAGGAGAAGATTCAGTGTATAACTTCATTATCTTATCTCCTTAACAAATCTTTACCGTATCTAATCCATTGTACCAAAGGTATTTTGGAAGGACAAATATAAGAACAACATCCGCATTCAAAACAAGTAGCTATATCCAAAGCATTTAATCTATCTTTAACTTTAGCCTTAGCAGTATGAGCTATCTCAGTAGGAGCAAGATGAAGCGGACAAGCATCAGCACATCTTCCGCATTTAATACAAGGATATTCCACTTCTTTAGGCAATTTATTTTTATCTAAGAAAAGTAAAGAGTTAGTACCTTTATTAACACATTGCTCCAAATTAGGAACACTTGCCCCCATCATAGGACCGCCCGCTATAACAAGCACATCTTCAGAAATAAGACCCCCACACTCATTAACTATATGAGAAATAGGAGTACCAAGAGGCACCCAAATATTTTTATGTTCTTTTATAGCATCGCCAGATACAGTAACAATTCTCTCTATTAAAGGTTTATCTTTAGCAACAGCTTCATATATAGCATATAAAGTAGCTATATTAACAACCAATACACTCACATCCATAGGAAGCTTACCTACAGGTACCACCCTACCAGTAGCAGCATCAATAAGCATTTTTTCAGCCCCCTGAGGATAACGAAGCCTTAAAGGCATTACTTCAACATTATAATTTTTAGCAACCTTGCCCATTTCTTCAATAGCCAAAGGTTTATTAGCCTCTATACCTATAACAGTTCTTTTTACAGAAGGAATAATTTTTCTTAATATTTCTATACCTTTGAATAAATCTTCAGTATGTTCCATCATAAGCCTATAATCACTAGTAATATAAGGCTCACATTCAACACCGTTAATAATTAAAGTATCACAATTGCCCTTAGCAGCACCATCAACTTTAACATTAGTAGGGAAGGTAGCTCCTCCCATACCAACTATACCGGCATTTTGAATCTTTTTAGACATTTCTTCTGCAGATAAAGTCATATAATTATTATTTAGAGTAAAATCAACATTATTAGCTTCAGCATCTAAATTAATAAGAAAAGCATTAGCCCCCCTTCCTAAAGGCGGAGGAGCAATTTCTATATTAGCAATAGTTCCGCTAACAGAAGAAAACACATTTCCAGATACATATCCGCTAGCCTCGCCAATCATTTCTCCTCTTTGAACTTTATCCCCTTTATTTTTTAACATTTTAGCAGGTGCACCTATATGCTGTGCCATAGATATTAAAACTGATTTCGGAGCTTGGGTCATAGTAGAAGAAGCTATCTGAGCAGTATCTTTGCTATCATGAGGATGCACACCCCCAAAACGAAATTTACCTAACTTCATAATATATGTCCTTATTTTTTACAATTTTTTATATAAACTAATATTTAATCAATATTTAGTCAATGTTTAATACAGCAACAGCTCTAGTATAACCGCTTCCATAACTGCATAAAGCTAATTTAGTGTTTTTCTTTATACTGCCGTCTTCTAAAGCCATAGAAAGAGCAACTCCAGAAGAAGCACTCAATGAAGAGTTAGCATTCTCCATTTTTGTATAAACAATGTCTTTAGGAACATTCAAAGTATTAACAAAAGCATCAAAAGCATTTTTACTAGAATATGAAGGTATGTAGTAAGTAGGTTCTATGTTATTTTTAGATAAAGTTTCTTTTATGTATAGAGCAGCTTTTTTTGCTTCTTCTTCAAATATATCATCATTTTTTATAGAAATGAAATGTTCTTTATTATTAACACCTTCTTTAGTGTATGGTTTAGCAGTTCCGCCCATAGGGATATAACAATTTTCTAAGGCACTGCCGTCTGTAACAGAATCTATGAAAGATATTTCAATATTTGATTTTTCATTAGAAACCATAGCAGCAACAGAAGCATCATCGAATCTATTAGTATCATCACAAATATAAAAAGATTCTGCAGCTACTACTAAAATATTTTTATATCTATTGCTTTTTACAAAAGCATAAGCAAGTCTTAAAGCAGATATAAAACCAGTAAAATCACTTTCTATATCAAAACAAAAAGCATTTTTTGCTTCAATTTTACCTGCTAATATACAAGCAGTAGAAGGATAAATATAGTCTTTAGTAACAGTAGCACAAATAATAGCATCTATAGATAAAGGATCTATGTCTTTTATAACATCTTTAATAGATTCCATAGCTAATTCAGATGCAGGCATAGATGTTTGTTTATTTTTATAAGTAGCCTTACAAGATTTAATATATACCATATATAAAAACCCTTTTAAAAAATTCTTCTTTTTACACCAGAATCTAAAAGTTCTTTAGATATTTTTTCATTTATTTTGGCATCTAAGAATTTATACATATTAAGCACAGCGTTAGTTACACCAGCTCCGCCAGTAGTACCATGTCCAACAAAAGCACCGCCATTTAATCCAAGCAATATAGCAGAACCATAAGAATCAGCACTCATTTGTGTCTTTAAATTTTTAAATACAGACTTCATCATAACCGCCCCCATCATATTAAGAGGGTTCTTTTTTATTTCAGTTTTTAGTAAATTTACCATTAAACTAGCAGTTCCTTCAATGCTTTTTAATACTATATTACCATCAAATCCATCTGCAAGTACAACATCAGCAATATCTGATTTAAGCATGCTGTTAGGTTCAACATTACCTACAAAATTTACTTTTTTCATTTTTTCTAGTCTTTCAAAGTATTTTTTTACAGCAGCATTTCCCTTACTGTCTTCTTCGCCTATATTTAAAAGAGCAACTCTTGGATTATTTATGTTCATATATCTTTTAGCGAATACTCTGCCCATAACGGCAAATTGAGCCATATAATCTGGAGTACAATCAACATTCGCCCCCATATCCATCATACAAAACTCCCCACCTATTTTAGGAAGTGTGGATACCAAAGGGGGACGCATAACACCTTTTAAACGACCTATTTCTGTAAGTGCAGCAGCCAAAGTAGCTCCAGTGTTACCCGGTGAGAAGAAACCTTCTGCTTTTTTGTCTGATACCAAACGTGCTGCCACTAATACAGAGGCATTTTTTTTATGTTTTACCGCAACAGCTGGAGTTTCTGTCATTTCTATAATAGAATCACTATGTTTTACATCTATACGATTCTTATCATATTTTAATGATGATAAAGATTTAACAATATCTTTTTCATTGCCTACTAATATTAAATTTACATCTCTATTTAAAGACAATGCTCCAATTGCACCATTTACTAATTCGTCTAGAGGTTTTTCTCCGCTAGCAACATCTATGGATAAATTCATTGATAATCCTAATTATTTTTATTAACCAGCATTTTGATTTTTATTAGCTTTTACTACTCTATCTTTATAGAAACCGCATTCAGGGCAGATTCTGTGCGGCATTCTTTCTGCTCCGCATTGAGGACAGATTGATAAAGAACCTAAAAATCTTTTATCATTAGCAGCTTGTCTTGATCTCTTTTTTGATTTCGATTTTCTATGCTTAGGTACAGCCATTTTTTTCTCCTTAAAAGTTATATATAATACTCAAATTCATAATAAGTAAACTCTATTTTACTATTATGTATCATTTTTGTCAAGTTTAATTCTTAGTTACTTCTATACCCTATATTGTTTTTAAGCATAATAGATATTATGAATAAATCCTAAAAAAAATTGATATTTCAAAAAATAGCTATTGGTATAAAAATAAAGTAATAAAAAAATATAAGGTATACTATTTTGTCTATCTTCACAGAGCTAAAATAAAAATATAATAGCAATATATTATATTTTATGTTATTATAAAAAGAGTATAATATTTAAGGTTTAATAAATGAAGAATATTGCTATACTTGGAAGACCTAATGTAGGTAAGTCCACGCTTTTTAATAGATTTGCAGGAAGAAGAAAATCAATAGTTGATCCTACAGCTGGAGTAACAAGAGATATAAGCATAGCAAAGACTTATATTGATGATATAGCCTTTAATGTGTTTGATACAGGCGGGCTTTTAGATATGAGTGAAGATGTTTTAAATGAAAAAGTGAGAGAAAAAGCATTAAAAACTGCTACAGATGAGGCTCACTTGCTTTTATTTGTTGTAGATGCTCATGAAAGCCATCCTGATGACAGGCATTTTATTAATACTATAAGAAAATTAAATAAACCTATTATACTTGTTGTAAATAAAATAGATTCTAATTCTCATAACAGTTTAATTAATGAATTTTACTCTCTTGGCATAAAGGATATTATAGCTATAAGTGCCGAGCATAATAACGGCATTGATGATTTGAGAGAAAAAATCCTTGAAGTTTTTGAGAGGGTAGGCATTGATTTAGAAGCAGAGAGGGAGAATACTAAAAGAGAAGAAGACAAGAAAAAAGAAGACAATGTTTTAGATGATGATGAATTGTTTGAAGAAGAAGATTTTGATGAAGAATATGATGATGATAGCGAAAAAGATAATAAAAAACAACGCAGACTCGATGAATATATATCAAAAAAGAAAATCATAAATATAGCCATAGTAGGAAAACCTAATGCAGGAAAATCTACTTTATTAAATACATTAATTGGCAAAGACAGAAGCATTGTTTCAAATATTGCAGGCACTACGAGAGATTCTATAGATGAAACATTTAATTTTAAAGGCGATGATATTTGTCTTGTAGATACTGCTGGTATAAGAAAGAAGAAGAATGTTAATACAGATGTTGAATATTATAGTGTAAATAGAGCTATAAAAGCGATAGAGGCTTCAGATGTATGTATACTTATGCTTGATGTTTTTGAAGGTTTAACCGACCAAGATAAAACTATAGCAAACTTAATAATAGAGAGAAAAAAGGGCATAATAATAGCGGCTAATAAATGGGATATAAGAGAGAAGGGCACTACTTGGAATGATTATGAAGCTTATATGAAGTCTGCTTTTCCTGTGCTTAATTATGCTTTTTATGCTAGGGTTTGTGCCGCTAGAAAAAATGATGCTGAGAAACTATTATCTTTGGCTGTTAGGGTTGCTAAAACAAGGCTTCAGAGGTTTGAAACACATGCACTTACAGAAACTATGGTGAGAGCCACAAGAGAATATTCTATATCTGCAGGAGGTAATCCATTTAAGATATTCTATGTTACGCAAACTGGTATTAATCCGCCTGCTTTTGCTGTATTTTGTAATCATCCTCATAAATTAAACTCACATTATAAAAGATATTTAGAAAACAGATTTAGAGAGATGTTCGACTTTAGAGGAACACCTATTATACTTAACTTTAGAAAGAGAGGAAAGAAATATGATAATTAAAATTTTAATAAGCCTAGTTATATCATATATAATTGGTGCTATACCATTTTCATTTATAATAGGAAAAATTAATGGTCATGATGTGAGAAAAGAGGGCAGCTGCAATCCGGGTGCAAGTAATGTACTTAGAGTATGCGGTAAAAAGGCTGGTATTGCTGCTTATATTTGCGACATAGGTAAGGGAATGATTGCTGTTATTGTACCCAGCATTATTCTTTCTAATATTATTTTAAGCCATAGCTATATTTTAATTTTTTGTGCTGTAGCTTCTATACTTGGGCATGTATTTTCTATATTTTTAGGTTTTAAAGGCGGTAAGGGAGTTGCAACTAGTGCTGGTTCTATGTTTATGCTTGCTCCAGTGAGTTTAATTATTACTATGGTGTTTTTCTTTATAGGTTTATTTGCTTCAAGAAAAACTGTTGCTGTTGGTTCTACTGTTGCTGCTTTGGCTTTTCCTGTTGTATTGAGTTTATTATATTTTAAAGCTAATTTCTTATATAGAATATTTTTTAATGTTAATTATATTGCTTTGCTTCCAATAGCTATACTCCTTGCAATATTTATTATAATAAAACATATACCAAATTATAAAAGAATATTAAAAGGTGAAGAGAATAGTTTTTCAAAAAAATAATTTTTATATAAAATTGACAATGCTTAAAAAATGTCTATAATTATACTATACTCTATGACAACTGTATTTATAAAAGATGTATATGAAGAATATTTTTCTAAAGATAAAAAAGAAGCTCCTTTATCTTTTTTGATGATTGTATCTGCTATATTAGGTATTATTATAATTATATTTGTACTAGTTGGATTTAAAGGGTCTGTAAAATCTGTGTTAGATGTTGTAGGGAGCTATATATCTTATTTTTCTGGTCCTGCATGCGGAGTTTTTCTCCTTGCAATATTTTCTAAAAAAGCTAATGATAAAGGTTCTGCTCTAGGTTTTATATTTGGTTTTATAATAGGACTTTATTTAGCTAAAACTTATAATATATTTTGGATAATTAATCCTGCTATAGGGGCATCCATTACTTTTATAACAGGATACATTTTTAGCTGTATTATACACAACAAAACAAATAAATCTGATATAGAAAAATACACTATTTTTGGAATATCAAAGCTTCAAAATCAATCTGAAGAAGATATGAAGTATGGAATACCTTTAAAATTTGATAGATATTCTGTATCTGTATTAGTATTTTTCCTTGTTCAATATGTTATTTTGTTTATACTGCAATATTATTAAGTTTGTGAATATATTAATTAAAAACTATATTTTTTGATTAGTAAGCAATAAGAAAAAGTTTATTTGTAAAAATAATTAAAAAGGCTTGAATATATATTCATACTCAAGCCTTCATTAAAAATATTTAGAATTATTTATTACAGATTAATTTCTAATATTTCTAATACCTTATCTCCAGCAGGCACTTTTATAGTAACAACATCTCCAACTTTTTTTGTAAGAAGCCCTTTAGCAATAGGTGTAACTATAGTAATTTCATTTTTAGACATATCTGCTTCCAACTCTCCTACAATTCTATACTCAGAAACTATATTAGAGTTTTTATCTTTAACTTTTACTCTTTTTCCAAAAGTTACAATGTCTTTATTCATTTTTGAAGGGTCTACTATTTCAGATGCTGCCAAATCGCTTTCTAATTTAGAGATTTGTGCTTGAAGAAGTCCTTGTTTTTCTCTTGCAGCATGATATTCTGCATTTTCTTTCAAGTCTCCTTTTTCTCTTGCTTCAGCTATTATAGCAGGTAAAGTATCAAACTCTGCTTTTAATTCTGATAGCTTTTCTTTTGCTTTATCGTATCCTTCTTTAGTTATAGGTTTTCTCATATTGATATATCCTCTCACAGACTTATTATAGATAAAACTTTATTATATAATAATTTCTAATATTTACAAGCATATAAATAAGGATTTGAATATTTATAATATATTCTATATTGAAAATTATTATAATTAATATATTATTATACCAAATAAAAAATATATATGAGGAACAAAAATTGATACGTCATTCTAGGCCTACTATAAGAAAAAAAGATTTAGAATCTGCTTTAAGGGTAATGATTAGCGATAATCTTGCCACTGGAGATATTATATATGAATTTGAAAGAACTTTTGCTAGTTATTTTGGTAAGAGTTTTTCTGCTATATTTGTTAATAGCGGTACTAGTGCTTTAGAATTAATATTAAGGCATTTAAATGTTGGAGAGGGTGATGAGGTGATTATGTCATCTTTTTTAAATAGTTCTCCTCTTCAGGTTGTTACAAATCTTAAGGCTACTCCTATATTAATAGATATAGATGAAGATAGTTTTCAAATTTCTATGGATAATGTTATAGAGGCTATTAATGAAAAAACCAAAGCTATTATAGTTTCACATATGTTTGGTAATTGTGCTTTAATTGATGAGCTTGCTGATATTAAAGTACCTGTGATAGAAGATGCTTCACATAGTTTGGGTGGTAAATACAGAGATACTTTGCTTGGAAGTTTTGGTGATTATGCTTATTTTTCATTATCTGCTACTAGAATGATTACTTCAGGCGGTGCTGGCGGAATGATACTTACCAAAAAAAAGGGAATGGACGCTATAAGAGATATTATTAATTATGATAAAAAAGATAATTTTATTCAGAGATTTAATTATTGTGCCACAGATTTGCAGGCTTCTATAGGTATGGAAGAGCTTAAACATCTTGAGAGAATGGTTGAGGTGAGGGCAGATATTGCTTCTTTTTATGATAGTGCTATATTAGAGAGTAATTTAATAAAGTTATCTATGCATGACAGTGAAAGTCCTTCTTATTATAGATATGTTTGTATGCTTAATGGGTCTATGAATATTTATGATGTAATAAAGATGTTTGAGCGTCATAATGTTGAAGTGGCTAGACCAGTATTTAAGCCTTTGCATCAGTATTTAAACTTGCCTAATGAAGATTTTCCTAATACTGAAAATGCATATTTAAAAAGCATATCTTTCCCAATATATCCTACATTACAAAAAAGCGAGGCTGAGCTTATTTGCAAACTTATAAAACAAATAAGATAAAATTGTATTAAAATATTTAAATAATTTTGAATACTAATCCAGCATCCATATTAAAATAAAGCTTTCCTGTAAATGAAGGGTGAGAAATATATTGACCTATTTTTAAGTTTACTTCTGTATAGAATCTGCTTAAAAACTCATATTCAAAATGAGCATATGCTCCTATAGAATGCCAAAGCTGTTTTGTGTTATTCATATAAGCTAACATATAATTGATACCTACTGCAAGTGGAGATAAATCAAATAGTATTAAGCTGTCAAGCTTATAAGATACATCATTTTGCTCTCTAACAAGAAGAAGCTCATAATCTAAAAAATATTTTCCTCTATTAATATAAGCATATTTGAATGTTAAACCAGCCTGTAATATTAAACCTGTGCCGTCAAAGAGATTATCAAATAAAGGAAGTATAAAAGTAGGAGTTATTTCTGCTTCAAAAGATGTATTATCTGTTTTTAATGCTTTATTTATTGCATCAGTGTTAACTGCAATATTTGAACTATCAAAATTAACAAAACCTCTTTTTGCTGAAGTATAATAATTCACTAAAGCAACACTGGTATTTATATTAAAATATTTTGAAATAGAAGAGTCCACATATATTTTTAACTTATTTCTTTCAGCATCCAAATGATCACTTATACCAACATCCGTTCTTATACCTTCCCATATGTAACCGGGGAAAACATCTGTAATAAATCTATAGTATAGCGATAATTGTCCGCCGCCATCTAAATATGGAAAGAAATATCCATCTAAATGACCTCTAATATAAAGCCCGGGCTGTATATTGGTTTGGGCATATAGTATTGATGTAATAATTAAATATATAACAATTAAAAATTTTATTAACTTCATTTACAAAACTAAAAAATAGTATAAATTATATTATATAATATATTAAAAAAAATTGCATATTTATTAAAAAAATTGGGGACAAGTTATAGGCAACCTATCCCCTTAATACATTTATTTAGTAGAAAAATTGAAAAAAGATAATGTCTTATTTATAGTCTATAAGAAAGCTGAGCACCCCAAGAGTCTATATTTAATAAACTTTGTGGTGTAGTAGTAATAGTACCTGTTGTAGGAGTAGTACGAGCAACTAAGAATAAGTCAATAAAGAAATCCTCTCCAACTATGAAGCCCATACCAGTAAATAGATTCATTGTAGATTCAAAAGCATAGCTGAAAGATTTATATTTTCCGCCAGCTAATACTTCAGTTGTTCCATTTTCCATAGCAAAACCTAATCTATAACTAACACCAGCTCTAAACTCAAACCAATCAACAGGTCTGAAAGCTGTACCAAAAGGAAGCTCAACATAAGGAGTAGTTACTATTAATGAAGTTTTGTCTCCTGAAGTAGTAGTATTTTCTGTTGCTGTTTGTCCTGTACTTTCTGTTTTTGATACAGTTTTTACATTACCAGCATTTGTAACAGCAATTGCAACACCAATTTTTGGCTCCATAATTAATCTTACTCTGTCATCAGCCAAGCTCCATTCTAAAGTAGGATAAGCATTAACATCAGCATACATATTAAATACTTTATCTTGAGTTGTAACTGAATTTGTTTTAGTTTCTGTAGCAGTGCCACTTACAGGAGTATATTTATATGTCTGATAATAATCAGATTTTTGTCCCATACCATATATATCAAAACCTAAAGTAAGACCGAAATTTAATCCAGTCATAGGGCCAGCTACTAAAGGCATATAAAACTCTGGACTTATAGAAAGATTCATAGGATTATTGCTTGTATTTGTTATTCCTGTTTGTCTTTCAGAAGAACTTACATTAGGTGTATCTGATTTATTTAAAGAATAAGATTTTGAATATGAGTTTCCTGCATCGTTTATAGTTAATCTTACAGGTATTTTTAATTTCATTTCACCAAATACTAAACCTACTGCTACTTCATGTACCCATTGAGAAGTGCCTGTAGTATTTGTAATAACTAAGAAATTTTTATCGTTAGTAGGATTAAAGCTTGTATATCCTTCTTCTACTTGTTTACTATTTCCTCTTGCTATTAAATAATGAATAGATATCATATCATTGATTTTGAATACTGGTCTAATAGCAAAAGTAGAACCTGTAGTAACTTCTTTWCCAAGAGTAAYTCCATTTATAGATGTAGTACCACTATATGGATTATAATCAATTCTTGATTCATTCATAGAATAAATACCAGCAATACCAAAATACATAGCATTATTTAATATAGGCACGCCGAAAAATGCTTGTACAGCAGTAGAATCACTAGAGTTAAAACCGGGTACATAACCAGCTGAGAATATTGTTCTGTTTAAGTCAAATATATCTTTAGCGTTTAATTTATCAGTGTCTGTAGAAAACTCGCCAGCAGTAGCTCTTTTTACAGCAGAGTTATCCAAGTTATCTATAAAAGTATTCATATTAGCAGTAGGAATTTGTGCGAAAGAATATGCAAAAGTTATACATAAAGCAGTAAGAATTAATATTAATTTTTTCATTTTCAATCTCCGTTTTTATATTAATAAAGCCATAGTTTATAATTACCAGATGTTGTAGTTGTTGTTAATGATATTATTCCAGTAGATGGTACTATGTTATAAAAATATTCAGCTGTAGCAGAATTTGGATTAACTACACATATATAAGTTTTACCAGCATCATTTTGAGTTAATGTTATTGTAGTAGTAGTAGAAGAAATTGTACCTTCTTGGGTTGGTTTTTCTATAATTTTATCTATATCCATATATTGATATTTTATTGTTACATTTCCAGTTATATTGTCTGGTATAAGTACTGTAGGACCACCATAATAATTAAAATGTATATCATTTCCTGAAGCATCTTTTACAGAGATTACATTTTTTTCGAATAGGAATAATGGATCATTTATATTAACAGATCCGCTAGTGCCAACTGTTGCAATAGTTGTTCTTGTTACTACAGGAGCTATTAAAGTTTTAGTATATTTATATATAACGCTACCATAACTTGGAGCAGTAACAGTAGTAGTAAATTGATATATGCTGCCGTCTGTATTTTTTGTAACATTTGCTGCTTTATATACTTTACCAGCACTGTCAACTACTTCAACTATTTCTGTTACTTTTTCTCCAGCACTTGCAAAATTTTCAACATTTACAGTAGTATTAACGGTTATAGAAGCTTTTTTTGTTCCTGAAGATACTTCTGTTTTTTTAAAGTTATAGGCATCTGATGGTTTTGTTGAGTCTGCTCCGCAGCTTATAACGAATAATGATGATACAAGCATTAGAGCTAATAAAGTGTTTTTCATTTTACTTTTTCTCCTTGTTTTTTTTGGTTTTTTTTACTTTATTTGAATATTATTGTTATAATAATATCAGCGAGTAGAATAGATTTTAAAATACAAAATGCAGCATACTTTTTGTGTAATGCTGCATTTTGTGTGTGCAATGAAAGTTTATAAATCTTTATGAAATAAATAAGATAATTGGCAATTTTTTTTAATGATGTGGTTATAGAATTAGTGTAGTGTAGTGTAGTGTAGTGTAGTGTAGTGTAGTGTAGTGTAGTGTAGTGTAGTGTAGTTACACATAGTAGTTATCCCAATAGCCATATTTGTAATTTTATAAGTGGTATTTTAATATAAAAACCTTAAAAGTCAAATGAAAATTTGATATTTATTTAATTTTTTTAAAAAAATAACTTTTTTTTCTACACTTTTTTTAAAATTTTATTAAATTTACCTTAAAATATAGTAAAAAATATTTTTGAATGTAAAAAATGTTTTATGCTAATAAATAAAATATTCTCGCACTTTTTATTAAAAACTATACTAAAATACATAGTTATTACTTTATATTTTTATAAAACTATTCAAATGTATAGAAATATATTATAATAAAAATTACTCTTCGCCAATACTCATAGGCATAATGATGAAATAATAATCTTCTCTCTCTATTTCTCTCACTATAGTAGGGCTTGAATCTTTATTTACCATAAATGTAACTATTTCGGAATCTATTTGCTTTATTACATCTTGAATATAAGTATAATTATAAGCAACAGAATGCTCTTCGCCTGTATATTTTATGTCTATCTCTTCTAAAGATTCTCCCATCTCTTGGTTTATACCTTTAACTTTTAAAGACTCCTCAGAAACAGTAAGTATCATTCTCTTAGAGCGAACATCATAAATCATAGGAACAACTCTTCTAATAGCATCAAGTAAGTCATTTTTGTTTACTCTAAAACTATAAGCAAACTCTTTAGGTATAACCTGTCTAAAATTAGGATATTTTCCTTCTATAAGGCTAGATACAAAGTCATATTTACCAACTTGGAAATATACCTGCTGACCATCAACTCCCATTTTTACCTGTTCAACTTCGTCATAATTAGCAGTAACTAATATTTCATTTAATACTTTAGGCTCTATGATTATTGAAAAAGAACCAGCTTCAATTCCTTCAAACTCTCTCTCTATAATAGCCATTCTTCTTCCATCTGTAGCAACTGCTAAAAATTTAGAGTCAGTTTTCTCAAAACATATACCTCTCAAAGCAGGCTTGAAAGGTTCTTTAGCTATTGAAGATATTGTTTTATTAATCATAGTAACCAATTCTTTTGTAGGAAGCATTATATAATTAATATCACTATTGCTTTCAGGATAAGCAGGGAAATCATCAGTTTTCATACCAATGATTAAGTGTTTAGTTTTACCATTTTCAGATTCTATATTAATTTTTTCATTTTCTTCAACGTTTATAGTAATCATACCATCAGGCATTTCTTTAAGTATAGAGCTTATTTTTTTAGCATATACAGCAACAGTACCTTCTCCCTCACAATCATCAAGCATAATTCTACTTCTTGCCCAAACAGAACCATCAGTAGCAGTTAATGTAAGCATATTACCAGCAAGATGAAAAAGCACATTACTTTCTATATTGTATATTACTTTTCCTTCAACAACGTTTTCTGTAACTCCAATAGATTTTACTATATCTTTTTTTAAACATCTAAATTTCATTGCTTCCTCTTTATTCTATAGAATATTGTATAAAACACTAGTTTATATAAGGCATTATTTTAACATAAAAAACTTTTTTTACAACACATTATTATATTATTAATTTATCTTATTGACCTATAAAAAATATTGTATATATTATAATTGATAGCTTTGAAATATATAAGGAGTGTAATTATGAAACTAGTAGAAAATAAAATAGCATTAGTAACTTCATCAACTAGGGGTATTGGTTTGGAATGCAGCAAGAAGTTGGCAGAAAATGGAGCTAAGGTTTATTTGGCAGTGAGAAGGCTTGATGCTGGTAAACAAATAGCTGATGAAATTATAAAAAATGGCGGTGATGCTGATGTTGTTTATTTTGATGCTGCAAAAGAAGAGACTTTTACATCTATGGTAGAAGATGTTGTAAAAAAAGAAAACAAAATAGATATACTTGTTAATAATTTTGGTACTACTGATGTTAATAAAGATTTAGATTTAGTTAATGGAGATACTGAGACATTTTTTAAAATTGTAAATGAAAATATAAAAAGTGTTTATTTGCCTTGTAAGGCTGCTGTAAAAAACATGAAGGCAAATGGGGGAGGAAGTATAGTTAATATTTCATCTGTTGGAGGATTATTTCCAGATATATCTCGTTTGGCTTATGGCATATCTAAAAGTTCTATTAATTTTTTAACTAAAAATATAGCAGTTCAATATGCAAGAGATAATATAAGATGCAATGCTGTACTTCCGGGTTTTGTTGCAACAGAAGCTGCTATGGAGAATATGTCTCAAGAGTTTTTAAGTGCTTTTTTGAAGAACGTTCCTTTAAATAGGCCTGCTACAACAGAGGATATAGCAAATGCTGTGTTATTTTTTGCTAGTGATATGTCTTCTTTTATTACAGGAGAGACTATGCCTGTTTCTGGAGGTTTTGGAGTGCCTTCTCCAATGTATGCTTTGTATCAGGATATGATGAAAAAAGGATAATAAAACTTTAATTAACATAATTATTTTAATTGACAAAAAATAAATTTATAATACTATTAAATAGTTTATTTTTAACAATTTTACATTTTTGTTAAAAATAAACTTATAATAATATATTTTATTTAAAGGCTTCCTGTTTATGCTATATGAGATTTTTTATCCGCTTAGAGAGAGTTTTTTTGGTTTCAATGTTTTTAGATATATTACTTTTAGAACTGCGGGTGCTGTTGCTACTGCATTGATTTTGGTATTGGTATTTGCTCCGAGTATAATAGAAAAATTAAAGAGGTTACATTTTGGGCAGGTTGTAAGAGATGATGGGCCAGAGACTCATTTAGTAAAAACTGGTACTCCTACAATGGGCGGCATATTTATAGTTGGAAGTGTGTTAATAAGTATATTATTATGGGGAAAATTGGATAACATAAAAATTATACTTCTTACTATATCTTTAATTATACTTTCTATAGCGGGTTTTTTAGATGATTTTCTTAAGATTAAATATAAAAACTCTAAGGGGTTGCCCGGTAAATATAAAATTGTGTTTCAGGTAATTGTTGGATTAATAATAGGTATATATTTATATTATTTTGATAAATCCACTTTTTTAATGAAGTTTGATTTGGAGAAGGGTATAAGTGTTTTGGAGGCAGTAAAAGTTGCACAGGTTCCTTCATCTACTTTATTTATACCATTTTTTAGCAATATTTATATAGATTTAAAAATGCTTTATATACCTTTTTCTATATTTGTAGTTGTGAGTATGAGTAATGCTGTGAATTTAACTGACGGACTTGACGGTTTAGCTATAGGTCTTTTAATAATAATGTCTATGGCTTTTGCTGTGCTTTCTTATGTATCAGGTAACTCTCTTATTTCTACTTATTTAAAAATACCTTTTATATCTGATGCTGGAGAGGTTACTGTATTTGTTGGGGCTTTGATTGGGGCTGGTTTAGGATTTTTATGGTTTAATGCTCATCCTGCACAGGTTTTTATGGGAGATGTGGGTAGTTTATCTCTTGGAGGTGTTTTAGGTATAATTGCATTATTTATCAAACACGAACTTTTGCTTGTAATAGTTGGAGCTGTTTATGTATCTGAGGCTTTTAGCGTTGTTGTGCAAGTGTTTTCATATAAGCTATTTAAAAAAAGAGTATTTAAAATGGCGCCTTTGCATCATCACTTTGAAAAGTCTGGTTGGAAAGAAACTCAGGTTGTTTTTAGGTTTTATATAATAGGTATAATAACTGCTTTAATTGGAATAGCAACTTTGAAAATAAGGTAATATAATTTTTAGTAAGTTATAATATTTATATATTTATGTAGGTGTGTGAAAGTTTTATGAAAGGAAAATTGATAGTTATAGAAGGAATAGATGGAAGCGGCAAGTCTACAATTGCAAAAAAATTAGCAGAAACGCTAAATAAAAATAATATAGAAACAATATACACCTTTGAACCTACCAATGCCTACTATGGTGCTAAATTAAGAGATACAATGCTTTCTAAAGACATGGATTTAAATAGAGAATTAGAGCTATTTGTAGATGATAGAAAAGAGCATATAAGACTCATGATAAAACCAGCTTTAGAAGAAGGTAAAACTGTAGTACTTGATAGATATATGTATTCATCTATTGCTTATCAGGGTGCTAAGGGTATTGATATAGAAAAAATAAAAAATATGCATGAAAGTTTCATTTTAACTCCAGATATAGTTTTTATTTTTCATCTGCCTGTAGAAAAATCTTTAAATAGAATCATAGAAAAAAGAGGCTTCATAGACAGATTTGAAAATGAAGAATATCTAAAAAAAGTAGACAGCATATTTAGCAGTTTTAATGAGCCTTTTATATATCATATCAACGCTGATAAATCTATAGATGATATACACAAAGAACTCATTGATATATTAAAACAAACTAAAATGCTTGTTCCAAACTTTCCTCTATAACATCCGATACAATTTGATTATTTGCACTGTTATAATAATTATTTTTTTCTATAGTTTTTTTATCTAAACTTTTTACTTCTAATGCAAGTATATAAATAGAGTTTTTTCTAGTTCCGTCTTTAGCAATATAAGAGTTCTGTCTTAATTCTCCATGTACTAATATATGTCTTCCTTTAAGAAGATTAATAGCAACTTTTTCTGCAGTAAATCCCCAAGATATTAAATCAAAAAAGTAAACCTCTTTTTGCAAACTTCCATTAACATAATAATATCTATTGTTCGCTATAGAAAACTTGCATAATGATTTGCCATTTTTAGTTTTTATATATGAAGGGTCTCTTGTTAGTCTTCCTTCTACTACTATTATATTAGCATTTCCAGACATAATTTTTACTCCTAATTTTTATTATACTATTAGTTAAACAAAAATTATGAAAAAATATGCCTGATTTTATTTTTATTTTTTTAAGAATTTATTAATTTTTATAAAAATTATTAATCTTCAGAATCTTCGCCTTCATCATCATCATCTCTGTTTCCAGAAGCTTCTCTTAATACTTGTTTTATAGCATCAAAAATCTCTCTTGCCTTAGCTTTATTTATTTCAGTAGTTTTAGTTCTTTTAGTTATAGAAGCCCTTTTTAATATCATATCTCCGTAAGTGTCTCCTATACCGCTTATTATAAGAGGGTTTTTAATAAGTTTCTCTACAGTTGTAGGATTATCCGCAAGCAATTGGCAAAATAAATTATAATTAAATTGCTTAGTGAGAGGGTCATAACCTACTTGAGGCATTGTAGTATAATCTTTCCATATAGGTATAATGAGGGTAGCATCATCTTTATCTTTACTTTCATCTACAACAAAGAAATTGCCATTATCTGTTTCTAATTTTATTATAGCATTTTTGTAAGTACTATTTTCTGTAAGTACAAAAGAACCGCCAGAACCCAAATCTACAAGCATAGCATCTTGTGAGAACTGAAAATGCATATATCCGCCATGTCTTAATACATCTATTATTTTCTGTCCCTTAACATCTTCAAGCTCTTTGTATTTTTTATCTAAAGCAACAACATTATTAATATAAGAATAACAAATCTCACCCTTTAAAGCATTAATTAAATTAATTAAATATGGTAGTTCTTTCATACACTGCAACTCCGCATATATTATGTTTACTTTGATTTTAACATTTTTATAAAAAAAAGCAATCTGAATAAATGCTATATTGTTTTATAATGCAGTAATTTATTAAAATTATGTATATTATAGTTTATTGTGAAAAAACTACAAAAATAGTATAATAAAAGCACTTTAAGGAGTATGCATGAACCTAACTATTCCATATGAAAACAAAATAAAAGAATCTGACAAAAAAATAATAGAAGAATATATAGAAAATAATGTAGAAGAATATAAAAATAATTATGCTAAATTAACAGAGCTTACAATGGATGCTGTATCATCATTGAGTGCTTCTAAATCTAGAACACAATTTATTGCTAATCAGGGATTTATTAAAAATATATTAAATACAATTACAGGGCAAAATAGAAAAATAAGATATGAAATTGATTATAATTATTCTATAGTAAAGAATGCTTCCATTAAAATGATAGAAACTTTAGCAAGACAAAATAAAATAACTTATGAGGGTATAATATATTTAAACAACAAGCTCAACAACATAGGAAAAGATATAGATGAAGAATTAATAGCAGTATGCGAAAATGTGAGAGAGTCATTTAATGTTTTATTAAATAAAATAGATGAACAATCAAGCAGAATAGATAATATAGAAAAGAAGGTTCAGTTATTAGAATTTAAGGCTGCTAAAAATATATTAGAATATAATGGAATAAAATATATTGAAATGGACGATATAGAGAGATTAATATGCTTATCTAATGATTTGTATCATAGTATCACTTCAAATAATAAAAAAGATAATTTAGTGTTTAAAGATAATATTTTTATGATTAAATCAATATTATTTGATTTTAATATAAACTTAGAAGGCTCTACATCTTTAAAAGATTTTTATCTTAAATTTATTGAAAGACCTTATTTAATAGATAAATTATTTTTTTCAATTGATATTAATAATGATGTTGCTCAAATATTTATACCAATACTTGGTGCTGTAAAAAAATTAGAAAAGTTAAACGGTGAAGAGAGTTATATAGTATCATCCATATTAGAGAAACTTACTGCTTCAAATATAAAAGCCAATATAACAGATATAAAATTTGATTTAATAAAAGAATATGGAAAAAATATCTCAAATTTTGATTATGAAACAACTATTAATAATTATGAGCTTATAGTTTTAATAATGAATGAATTGAAAATAATATCAACAAAAATAGAAGCACCAGCTATAAGTTTAGAAAATAGTTTGGAGTTAATAAAAGAATATTATTCTTCAAAACAATATTTAAAAGTTATATTAGAAAGTAGTAAAATAAAAGGAAATAACAAAGAGATTTTAAATATGAAGATTGATTCTTTATATAAAATATTAATAAAAGAAGTATCCAAAACTAAAGACTATAAGGAAATTGCAAAAGTATATTTAATGAAAAGCGAATATGATAAATCTATAAAATATTTAGATAAATATTTTGAAGAGCATTCTAATAATAAAGAATTGTATAAGTATAAAAATAGATTAAAAGAGCTATATGATAAAACAAAAAAATATCAGGATAAAATATCTAAGCAAATAGAAAAAACTAAAGATGATAATAAAAAAGAGTATTTAGATTTTTTGAATGATTTTTGGGGACTTTATTTAAGTAAGTAAGATAAAATAGTTTGTATGATTTTTTGGAGATTATATAATGAATAAATTAGGATTAGTTTTAGGAGGCGGAGGCGGACTTGGAAGCTATGAGATAGGGGTATGGAAAGCTTTGAGAGAATATAATATCGATAGACAGATAAAGGCTATATCAGGGGCTTCTGTTGGTGTATTAAATGCATGCTTAATGGCACAAAATGATTATACTATAGCAGAGCATATTTGGACCAAAGAAATAGAAGATAAGATATTATCCAAAAAAAAGATAGACAGTAAAAACAAAAGCATATCAGCAAATGGAATATTCAGCAGAGAGGGACTGCTTGAGATTATAGATAAATATTTAAATATAGAGACTGTATCAAATTGCAAATATCCAATATATGCTGCGGCGGTTAATTTAGAGAGCATTAATGTTGAGTATTTTAAGTTAAATGGAAAAAGTGTAAAAGAGATAAAAGAGATAATGATGGCTACTAGTGCTATACCTATAATATTTGGAAGGCAGGAGATTAATGGTGTTAATTATGTTGATGGAGGTATTGAGTTTCTAAATGGAAACAATTTGCCTCTTACTCCTTTATATGAATATGGGTGTGATGAGATTATAGTTGTTAATTTATATAGAGATGCTATAGTTGAAAAGTCTGAAACTTGTAAAGTTTATGAGATTGTACCTAATGAAGATATAGGCAGTTTTACTAATGGAGGTTTAGATTTTACTTTAGATGGGGCTATGTATAGAATAGAGAGAGGATATATTGACACTATGGAGATATTGAAAGCCGTATTTGAGTTTAAAATTATGGAAGATGAAGTTAATTATATGAGTGATAAAATTAAAGATTATAATATGAAAAGTTATAATGAAAGAAGCAAATTAAAAAGTAAATTGTATAGAGCTATAGATGATTTGAAAATAGATGATTAATAAAATATGGAGCAGCAGAAGATGAAAATTTTATTTATAAGACATGGTCAAACAAAAAACAATGCAGAGCAAAGATGGCTTGGCTCTACAGATGTTTCACTTTGGCAAGAGGGGATAAATGCTTTATTAAAAAATAAAAGCACTATAGATAAATATAAGCCTTTTGATAAATTATATTCAAGCCCGATGAAAAGATGTGTTGAAACTGCTAAGATATATTTTGATGATATGAGTTTTGAAATTATGAATGATTTAAGAGAGAGAGGATTTGGAAAGTTTGAGGGTATGACTTATAGTGAGCTTAAGGATAATCCTTATTATAAAGAGTTTATTAAAAGTTATTGGAGAAGTGAAGTACCAAATGGAGAGCTATCTAATAATTTTTTTAATAGAGTTTATAATGTATATTTAAGTATAATAGAAGATATGAAAAAAAATAATTTAAAATACACTGCAGTGGTTACTCATGGAGGAATAATTATGACTATATTAGATAAATATAATATAGAAAAACATCCATTTTATGATTATCTTTTACCTAATGGTTGCGGATATCTTACCGAAATTATAGAAAATAACAATTTAAAAATAATAGAGAAAATTCTATTATAAAATAACGGAAATTAATTTTATGCAAACTTTATTAATACTCCCTATATCATTTCTTTTAAATATTTTTGTGTATAAGTTTAAAATTGATATATTTCAATATATAAAGATTCCAATAGAAAAATTGCAATATTTATTAAAAGATAAAGTTTATAAAAATAATGAAACATTAGAGCTTATTTTAGGAATAATAGTATCTTTAATAGTTTTATTTATTTCTTTTGTTGTGCCATATTTTTTATTTTATCTTTTATATAAAGTTCATTTTTTATTAGGAATTATAATAGAGCTTATAGCGGCATATATTATTATAGGAATAAGAAAACCTTTTGAAGTTAGCTCTTCAATATATTCTTCTGTTAAATATGTGAATTTAGATGAGGCAAAGAATATTTTGAAAGAAAACACTAATATAGATGTTAATGATATTGATAGAGAAAATATTATTAAAAAGACTATAGAATATTCTTCTATTAGTGTGGGAGAAGATTATATATATACTTCTATTTTCTTTCTTTTGGGAGGGATACCTCTTTGTTTCATGTATAAAATATTATGCATGCTTTCTGATATATCATCAGATAACGATGTTGCTATTGATGAAAACAGAGTTAAAGATAAATATGGAATGTTTAATATTAATTTTGCATACTATATTAATATGATACCTTCTATATTTGCATTTTTATCATATGCTGTAGCGGATTTTCTTTTGGGATATGATATAAAAAAGGCTTTTATGGTTTTTAAGAGAGATGGAAATGATAATAAAGCTAGGTTGGAATGTGCTGTTGCAGGAGCTTTGGATATAGAGCTTGGAGGAGAATATTTAAAAGATTCTGAGATTCATGATAGAATTTTAGTTGGAGATGCTGTTAACAAATTAGAATCTAGTCATATAGTAGCATCTAATAAAATACTTATTATGGGAGCTATATTTGCTTTATTTGTATTGATTGTTTTAAAACTATTATTTATGCTGTTTGGTATTATTTTTAATAAATTATTTTTTTAATTATTTATTGGGGGAATTTTTATGCAAGAAGATATTTTATTTACAAGAAGAAGTATAAGAAAGTATATTAAAGACAAGGCAGTAGAAAAAGAAAAGATAGAGTATATATTAAAAGCTGCCATGTATGCTCCTTCTGCAAACAATAGAAGAAATTGGGAGTTTATAGTTATAGAGAAAAGAGAGACATTAGATAAAATAGCAGATGTTCACCCTTATGCTAAAATGCTATATACTGCAACTTTGGCTGTTATAGTATGTGGAGATTTATCTGATGAATCTGGAAAACTTTATTGGCAGCAAAACTGTTCTGCGGCAATAGAAAATTTAATGCTAGCTTGTAAGGCAAAAGATTTGGGAAGCGTATGGCTTGGGGTGGCACCTCGTGAAGAGAGAATGAATGAGATTATCAAATTATTTAATTTACCAGATCATATAAAACCTCTTGGAATAGTTGCTGTGGGCTATCCTGACGGTGAAGTTGCTATGCCTGATAGATTTGAACCGAACAAAATTCATTATGAGGCTTATTAATTTTAATTATTTGATTATTTTATGAGGATTTATTTCCTCAATTTTATATTTTTATAATATGCATTAAATATATTATAAGAGATAAATTAAAGTAAAAATGCAGTTCTTTTGGTTCTTTTATACCAATAAAAGAACTGGGGGTGCGGGGGCTAGTCCCCGCAAATAATTAAAATATAAAATTTTTTCTATATATTAAAATAAGCTAGATGACTTTTTGGCATGTTCCAACAATTCTTCTGCATGCTTTATGCTTGCATCTGTTATTTCTTTGCCTGTTATCATTCTTGCTATTTCATTTACTTTATTAGAATCATTTAACTCTTCTATTGTTGAAGTAACCACATCATCTTTTTCATTTTTTATTACTTTAAAATGATTATTAGCATATATTGCAATTTGTGCTAAGTGAGTAATGCTTAATATTTGTTTTTGTTTGGATAATGCGGCAATTTTCTCTCCTATAACTTCTGCAATTCTTCCGCCGACACCTACATCTATTTCATCAAACACACAAGTCTCGCAGTAATCTCCGCTAGAAAGCACGCTTTTTAATGAAAGCATAATTCTTGATATCTCTCCTCCAGAAGCAATCTTTCTTAAAGGCTGAAACATAGCTTGCTTATTTGGTGCTATTATAAACTCTATATTGTCTATGCCATTAGAGTTTGCTTTTAAGTTTGTGCCGTCTATATTAAGTATGCCGTCTTCATCATCTTCATCATATGTAATCTCAACATCAAATTTTGTAGAAGTCATTCCTAAGTCGCACATTTCTTTTTCTATAGCATTTATAAAAACATCTTTCTTTGACTTTCTTATATCAGAAATCTCTTTTGCTAATATTGATGTTTTTGCTCTTATGTTTTCTATTTCCTCTTTTAATTTTAATATATCTTCTTCAGAAAAATTAAGAGACTCCAATTTTTCTTTAGCCTCTTTGGCATAATTAATAATTTCTTTTATATTGTTTCCATATTTCTTTTTTAATGTATTTATAAAGAAAAGTCTTTCATTGAGAGCTTGTAATTCTTCTGGGTCGAATTTGGCTTTCGCTCTTATTTCGCTAAATACTGTTTTTATATCTTCAAGATTTAATGATATAGCTTCTATTTGTGATGCCAAATCTGAAAGCCTATCATCATATTGAGAAATTGATTGTAATGTATTAATGCTTCTTGTAAGTTTTAAATAAGCACCAGATTCATTTCCAAATATATCTTTATTTATAACAGACAAAGCAGATGCTATATTTTCTGCATTAGACATCATTGCTATATCGTTTTTTATCTCTTCATCTTCATTATATTTTAAGTTAGCTTTTTCTATTTCTTCTATAGCATATTCTAAAAAAGATTTTTCTTTTAATATTGTATTTTTATTTTGTGATATTTCATTATATTGTTTTATTAGCTTTGTAAGTTTATTATAATTATCTCTATAAACTTGCAGCTTATCTTCAATATTTAAATAAGCATCATAAAAATTAATATGATTTGCAACATTAAAAAGAGATTGATGTTCGTGCTGACCATGTATATCTACTATTAAATCTCCTAACTCTTTTAACTCTGCCACACGCACACCAATGTTATTTATAAAAGAACGGCTCTTACCATCTTTTGTGATTTCTCTTTTTATATTAAGTTCATTTCCTGTAATTTCTATATTCCATTCTTTTAATTTGCTTTTTACTATATTTAATGATGATTGCAAAAAGAAAGTCCCTATTACAGTTAGCCTATCTCCATTTAAGCCTACCATTCTTGTAGAGCCTTTCTCACCTGTAATTAATTCTAATGCACTAATGATAATGCTTTTTCCAGCACCTGTTTCTCCTGTTAAAACATTAAATCCGTTTTCAAAATTGATTTTTACTTTATCTATTAATACAAAATTTCTAATATCTAAATATTTAAGCATTACTATATGCCCCAGTTAAGTTTGTTTCTAAGTATATCATAAAATAGTCTATTTGCACTCTGAAATATGTAACAATTTTTATCGCTTATACTTGCTTTTACAGTATCAGTTTTTCCAAATTTATATATATCATAACCATCTATTGTTATCATACCTTTTTTTGATTTTTGAGAAAGCTTTATCTCTACACTGTCGCCTTTAGGTATAACAAGCGGTCTAAATGTGAGCGAATGAGGTGCTATAGGTACAAAAGACATAGCATCTATTGTAGGAGCAATGATTGGACCTCCTGCACTTAAAGCATAGGCAGTAGAACCTGTAGGAGTAGCCACCACCACACCATCTCCAAGTATAGATGATATTTTTTTACCAGATATATTTATGTCCATATATATAGTTCTTCCATCTAGTTTGCATAATGCAAGTTCATTTATTGCTAAATAATTTTTTGTAGTTTTTGATGTTTTTATTTCTATGTCTAAAAGTGTTCTAGGCTCTATTTCATATAGAGTCTTTTTATTATTAAAATATTCCTCTATAATAAGATATGCTTCTTCTGGAGGAATTTCTGATATGAAGCCTAATGTGCCATTATATATAGGTAAAACAGATATATTATATTTAATAGCTATTTTTAATGCTGATAATAATGTGCCGTCTCCTCCTATGGATATAAGCATTGACACATTTTTTAATGTTTTTATTGCTTTATTAATATTATTATAAGATGATATATCATAATCTATAAGTATAGCATCTACATTATATTTGTTTATAATAGTTTTTATTTTTTTTACTATGCTATCAGTATTATTTCTGCTTTTATTTATTATGATGCCTATTGATTTATTTTCTAAATTATTATTTTTTCTCATCTTACTTTTCTTAAAATAAAGAGTTTTCAATTAGAATATTATATAAAACTTTTATTAATATATCAAGTAAAATAAAAATATATAATGTATTTAAAAGGCACAAAATATTATTTTTTATATTTATCTATGTTTTAACTCTATTCTAATTCCCTCCCTATTAACCTTTTTATATTATTAAAAATTTTTGCTTCAATATTTTATAATGCTTAATAAAAAAGCACTCCCGCCCAAGGTTTTTATTAAGCTTATTATATTATAATACCGCACGTTAAATAAAATAATAAATATAATTAAAATTGCATTTCAAATTAATTTATATTTCTTGCTTAGTTTACCGTGCGGTGAGTTGAATTTTAAAAATTATAAATGTTTTTTAAATTGAAAAATATTATTATTTTTTATTTAAAAGGAGGGGATTAAAAATCACCCTCTCAATTTAAATATTTTAATTTATTTAACTTCTTTTAAAGTACCTTTTAGTGTGAGAATATCATTTTCAAAAGTACCTTGTAAATCTCCTTGCCAATAAGTAATTCCATCTTTTGCCTTATCTGTAACCATTTCAATATTTGCAAAGTCTATATCATTAGAAATTTGTAATTTGCTCATTTTATTGTTTTCTAAGCCATAACCAATTTTAAATATTCCATTAGTATCAGACTTTAATTCATAAGCCCAAGGATAAACAGTAGGACCGCCTGCATGTGCATATCTAATGGTGATAACTCCAGTCTCATCTTTTGTAACACCTGTTCCTGTAACTTTTGGTCCATTAGTGCCGTCTAAAGTTTTTTGTGATATACCAGTTCCTGTCATACCGTCAAAAATGTAAGTTTGTGCAGGTGCAACTCCGTATAACACAAAAAATCCTAATCCTCTTTCAATTTTATTATTAGCAAATTGCTTATTTTGATATCTATATGAATCCCAAGATTTTGTAGCTCCTGTAGGTGTAGAAGCTCCTGTAACAGCATCTACTTTAGCATCTATGTCTCCATAACTTCCTGTAACTTTTAAATATGAGTTTTGCATTATAGTATTATCATCATTAGCTTTTTCACCAAATATAGCTTGAAAGTCTATAGCGAGTGTTGCAGGCTCTGTTGTAGTTTGATTGTTTGTTTCAGTGTTACTGCCACATGAAATAATAAAAACAGAGAGTGCTAAAATTATTAAATGTTTCATAAATATTATCCTTTTTATGTATTTTTAATTGATTATATATTATATACAAAAAAAATAAAATATTTTGAAATTTTAATAAAAAAGAGAGAAGCATAAAAACCTCTCTCTTTTTTTTAATATTAATTTCTATTTTCTATTAATCTAATTTATCTCCTACAATTTTACCACTATTATCTACATAAACTTCTCTATTGTTTCCTAGTTTTAATTTGTAGCTGCTATATTCTTTGCTTACTTCTAAAACAGGAACTTGAGGGTACTTAGTTTCTACTGCTTTCATTACAGCTGCAGGTATGAATTTTGTAGGTAAGGGCATTTTAGCAGATACATCAGTCCAATCACCATTTCTATCAAAGTCTATTTCAACTCCGCTAGCTAATTCCACCTTAAAGCTGTTTCTATCTTGTTCAGCATAAACTATCTGATCGCTTGGGAAATTAGCTGATACAAAATCTTGTGCTTTTTTTGGAAGCTGATTAGCCTGTATAGGCATGTCTGCTGCAAATACCGTAGCTATAGATAGCATCATAATAGAAGCAATTAGAATAATTTGTTTTACTTGTTTTTTCATTTTACTCTCCTTAACGGTTTTATTTAAGTATAATAATAGTATAGTATATTATTTAGCGTTTGTCAAGTTTTTTTACATTTTTTTGTAAAAAGTAAATTATTTTTACATAAAAAATGTAAAATTCTTTTTGTATTATATAAAAATCTTAATCTTTCAAATCTAAATATAGCATTTTATATATAAAAATTCTACAAGTAATAATAATTTATTTGACATTTTTTTTAAGCATTATATAATAAGCTATCTCATTATAACAATACTTATTATAAGGATGCTCACATTGGAGAATCTGCACTATTTACTAATGAAAGCTAATTCTATGTTTGCAAAAAGAGTAATGCTTGAAGCAAACAAAATAGGACTTACATCTGGTCAGCCTAAAGTATTATACTTTTTATCTAAGTTTAAAGAAGCGGATCAGAAAACTATAGCAAACTACTTAGAAATAGAGCAGACAACTGTAGGAAGCATATTACTAGGAATGGAAAATGCTGGGCTTATTGTGAGGAAGCAGCATGATGGCAATAGGCGTTCTCTTTATGTTTCTCTAACAGAAAAAGGAGTAGAAGCTTCAAATTATATGGAGAAAGTTTTTGAGGATATAGAAAGTATTGCTGCAAATGAGATATCAAAAGAAGACGAAGAAAAATTAAAAGAACTGTTAATGAAAATGTGTCAGTCGCTTAAGGGAGTTTAATTATGAACAGAGAAATTTTTAAAAATCGTTTTGTTGAGAGATGTATAATATTAGTGATAGGTCTTGCTACTATGTCTTTAGGTATAGCTTTTTCTATTAAAGCGGCACTTGGTACTTCTCCGATTTCTAGTGTGCCGTATGTGGCAAGTTCAATATCAGGTTTATCAGTAGGGGCAACAACTATTATAATCAATCTTTTATTTATATTAATACAAATATTGCTTCTAAGAAAAAAGTATGATTTATTTCAGCTTTTTCAAATACCAGCACTTATTTTATTTGGATTTATGATTGATTTTTCTGGTTATTTAATAAAAGATATAACATATACAAATTATATTCAGCAATGGGTTTTATGTATATTAGGAATAATATTAGTTGGTTTAGGAGTAAGCATAGAAGTAATGGCAAAATTAGTTACTACACCCGGTGAAGGAGTTGTTTTAGCTATTTGTAAAATATTTTCTGTAAAGTTTGGTAATACAAAAATGGTATTTGATATATTTTTAGTAGCAGTATCAATTGTTATAGTATTATCATTTTTAGGACATTTGGAAGGGGTTAGAGAAGGTACTATTGCGGGAGCTGTATTTGTGGGATTATTAGCTAAACAATTCAGTAAGCCTTTAAAAGCTTTAGAAGAGAAATATTTGTTATCTTAAAATATTTTAAAATTATAATATATTAATATTATATAAAATTAAAATATTTGTACTTTTTGCTACGGGAAAAAGTTGATAGCGTTTATAAAAATAAAAATTGACAAAATATAATTCAATTTATCCTAATCAATTATTTTTTATATAAAAAAGGGACTTTATTTTAAAGCCCCTTTTATTTTACAATAATAATTATTATTTTACCAAACTAGAGAAGTCAAGCATATTCTTGAAAATCTTATCAACTGATGAAAGTAAAGCTATACGGTTATTTTTTATTTTCTCATCATCTACATTTACCATAATATCTTTAAAGAACTTATCTAATGGTTCATAAAGACTTGCCAATAAAGCAAATGTTTTTTCATATTCTCTCTTTTCCATAAGCTTATTAACTTCATTTAATTTTTCTTTATAAATATTGTATAAAGATTTTTCTGCCTCTTCTTTTAATAATGATTCATCTAAATTAACTTCTTTAGAAGATTTAATCATATTCTTAATTCTCTTGAACACTAATAAAAGATTAGAGAATAGTTCCTCGTTTTTATTTCTAAATGCATCAATAGCCTCTATCTTTAAGTAAGCATCATACATATCATCTATACCAGTAGAAAGAACTCCAGCAACAGAATCTTTTGCAAAGTCAATATCATTCTCAAAACGAGATTTAAAGAACTCAAATATATCATTCAATAAATCATTGCTCTTATTTACTTTAGCATCTTTAGGCATAGAGTTAATAGAATCTTCTATTAATTTTTTAAGATTAACATGCTTTTTAGATTTTATAAGAATGTTTACAATACCAAGAGCCTGTCTTCTTAAAGCATTAGGGTCTTGAGAGCCAGTAGGTATATCAGCAACATAAAAACCAGCTACAATATTATCCATCTTGTCAAGTATAGCTATAGCCTTACCAGTATCATTTGAAGGTATTTCATCAGCAGCAAATAAAGGTCTATATTGTTCATTAATAGCCAAAGCCACATCATCATTAAAATTCATAGACTTAGCAAAATAACCGCCCATTATACCTTGAAGCTCTGGGAAGTTGTAAACCATATTACTTACCAAATCTGATTTCATATATTTTATAGCTTTAAGTATATTTTCTTTATCTTTATCATATCCTAAAAGTTTTATTAAAAGCTCAGAGTTTCTCTCAAGTCTTTTTACTTTGTCAGTAACACTTCCAAGCTCTTTTCTAAACATAAGCATTTCAAGTCTTTCATTCATTTCGTCCATGCCCTTTCTAATATCTTCTTGATAAAGGAATCTACCATCAGAAAGTCTTGCTGTTAATACTCTTATGTTTCCTGCTATTATTTGAGGAGTTTTAGGCTGATTAGCAGTAATTACAAATATATTAGTTAAAGAACCATCTTTTTTACATAACGGGAAATATTTCTGATGCTCAATCATTTCACTTGTTAAAACTTCTTTAGGCACTTCTAAAAACTTAGAGTCAAATTCAGCAGTAAGCAAATAAGGCTCTTCCACCAAATCAACAACTATTTCAGAAACTTTTTTCTTTGATACTGCTTCAAAACCAAGCTCTTTTTCTATCTTTTCTAATTGGCTAACTATATTTTCTAATCTTTTCTCTCTTGAAACAATTACATGTTTTTCTTCTAAAGTTTTTTCATAATCTTTAGGGGTATTAATTTCTTTAAACTCTGGAGAGAGTAGTCTATGTCCAGTTACTTTATTGTTAGTATCTATTCCAGCAACGGTAGTCTTTATAACTTCATTGCCAAATAAAGCTAATACATTTCTAATAGGGCGTACAAATGCAAAGTCCTTATCTGCCCATCTCATCTTCTTTTTAAAATCTATTTTAGCTACAATATCTTCCAATACTTCTTCAAATAATTTTTTAGTATCTACACCTTTTTTTTCTTTTTTTACAAATAAATATTTTTTTCCGCCAACTTCTTTTATATATGCTTTATTAAAATCTTCTTTTTCATCTATGTTTTTAATATTTTCAATATTATGAGATTTTAAAAAACCTTCTCCTGCTTTGGTTAAAGCACCGTCTTTTATAGCACTTTCTAATAAAGGTCCTCTTGATTCTACAACTTCATCTTTTGACTTTTCTTCTACTTCTTCAACAAGAATAGATAATCTTCTTGGAGTTGTGTAGGCTATTATGGATTTAAAACCTATACCATTATTTTTTAGGGTATCTTCCATAATTTTCTTAAAACTCATACTTGCAGGATAGGCAAAATCTGCAGGTATCTCTTCAACTAATATTTCAATAAGTAAATCTTTCACTTCTATAATCCTTAAAAATAATTATGCTATATATTTTATATTTAGTATGTAAAAAAAACAATATTTTTTATTGCAAATAAAAATTAAAATTATGTTGAAAACTAGTTAAATTTTTTATATAATTTTGTTTATAAAAAATGGAGAATATACAAATGCAAATAAAAAACTTTAATAACGGCTATTTACTTTATGAATTAAAAAATAAAAATGATATGGTATTAAAACTCACAGATATTGGAGCTTCAATAGTTGGGGTATTTATAAAAGATAAAAATAATAATGATGTTCAGGTTTCTTTTGGAAGTGATGATATTAATTTTTATCTTAATCCTCATGATTATATAGGGTCTTCTGTGGGAAGGGTTGCTAATAGAACTATAGATGCAGAGTTTACATTAGATGGCGTAACATATAAATTAGCTAAAAATGACAACAATAAACATCATCTTCACGGAGGTGTTGAGGGTATATCTTTTAAGAAATTTGATTCTAAATGTATTAATAATAAAACAGTATTATTTTCTTATTTTTCAAAAGATGGTGAAGAAGGTTATCCCGGAAATGTAAATATTGATATTACTTATACTCTTACTGATGATAATGAGATAATAATGGATTATTTTGTGAAAACAGATAAAAGAACGCCTTTAAACTTTACCAATCATGCCTATTGGAACTTAAATGGTGATGGCACTATATATGAACATGAATTATTTATAGATTCAAAATATTATCTTCCTGTAACAGATGAATGTGTATCTACCGGAGAGATTTTAAAAACAGAGAACACTCCTTTTGACTTTACAAAAAATAAAAAAATAGGGTTAGACATAGAAAAATGCGGAGGCTATGATAATTGTTTTATATTTACTAATAATGATGTAAACAAATTAAAGGCTAAAGCTTATAGTGATAAAACAGGCATAAGCTTAGAGTTTTATACAACAAAACCTGCTATGCATTTTTATTCTGGAAACATGCTTAATAATAGAGAAGTTAGAAACACTGTATTAAACAAACATATGGCTTTTTGTTTTGAGAGTGAGTATTTGGCTTGTGCTTTGAATTTTTTACATTTTCCAAGTATAATATATTCGCCTGATAAGGATTATAAAGAGAGAACTATATATAAATTAAGTTTAAATAAATAATTAATGAACTAATTAAAGAGAGATTGTATTTATGGAAGAAAGCAGAAAATCTATAATAGTTGATCATTATATAAACAGAGTAAATGATTTAAATATACCAGATTATAAAGTAGTTGACTGGGAGTCTGAAGAGGCACAGAATTTAAGGTTTAAGGCGTTAATAGAGCATTTTAATATGAGAGGAAATGTTTTGCTTGATGTTGGATGCGGGGTTGGAAGTTTGGCAGAATATATAGATAAAAATGACATCAACTTATATTACATAGGTATAGATATTATGCCTGAGATGGTTGAGAGAGCTAAAGCAAAAACTTATAAAAATATTAGCCCTCAATTTATGACTATGGATTTCTTTAAAAAGACTGATATAAAGAATGATGTTGATTATATATACACTTCTGGAATATTTAATTTAAACTTGGGAAACAATGAAGAGTTTTTAAAAGAGGCTATAGAAGCATTTTTACTAGCAGCAAGAAAGGGCGTTTGTTTTAATTTGCTTGATATATCTTGTAAAGAAAAATACGGAGATAAATATTATTATTACAAAAAAGATGATATACTTCTGCTTACTCAAGATATATTAAAAAAGCTTAATTTAAATTATAAAATACACATAGAAGATAAATATTTGCAAAACGATTTTTCTGTATTTATAGATTATTAAATTAAAGCTATTTTATAGTAAAAATTTTTAAGTTTGTTATTTTTTCTGTTCTTTTTCCCGCAACTTGCACCCATACCTAAAGGTACTTCCTACGGTCGCGGTGCGGACTTCGTCAAAAGAACCAAAAAGTGCAAGTGTAAAATTAGTACCGAATCATACTAATTCTGTTTTATATGTAATATAAATTATTAAATTTAAATAAAATATAGCCTTTTTGCTTCTTTGTGGCAACAAAAGAAGTGGGGTGCGGGGCAAAGCCCTGCAAATATTTTCAATTTAATAAATTTATTTTTGACAAAATGTAATTGTTTAGGCATATAATTTCATATCAACTTTTCCCGTGGCAAAAGTTGCAAAAGCACATATTACTTTTTATTATACAGTGAAATATTAATAAAAAATTAATACCACAATAAAAACAATGATTATACTAACTTAAGCTTTCTAATATTTTTAATAATCCCAAATAAAGTTTTTCATTCAATTTTTTTGTTTATATATTATTTGTGTTTATAAAATATCCATTTTTAATTTATTAATATATATCAATAATGTTTTCTACTTTAAAAACTATTTCATCGCCATATTTTATACTTTCAATATAGTAAGGATTATTATCTAATATACCAACAAAATTGTCTTTATTGATTTCTATGATTTTTACCCACATTCTCTCAGGTATTGTTTCAGAGCTATCATTTTCCTCAACAAAAATTAATTTAACTAAATCATTAACTTTTAAAGAATCAATTTCTTTTTTGGAAGGTATTTTAAAAGTATCAGGATATTCTTTGTTTAATTCAAATGCATTTTCTAAATAATATTCACTCATATAATACACCTATATATTGAAATTATGATTTAGTAATTAAATTATGTTTTTATATATAAAACTTATTATATCAAAGCCTATAAAATAAACAATTAAATCAAATCTAGTTTCCTAATATTTTTTATATTGATATTATTCTTTGAAAGATAACTTTTTATGTCGCGTACTCTTATAGCTTTTTCATTGCTTTCTAAAAGTGTTATGAGTAAGTCATTATCTTTCTTTATAGCTAAATAATCGCCTTTTCTCTCCTCGCTTGTTCTTAATTCTTCCTTATTTGATAATATTTTTAATGCTTCTTCATCATTATCAGTTTTTATCTTGTAAATAGTGTTTTTGGGAAGAGCTTGAATATTTTTAGCATTTAAAGGAGTAGATACTGCACTAATTATTTCAATTCCTATATGAGAAAGTAAGTTATTTATTTTGTTTTTTAATAAGTCTATGTCTATAGGGTCAGTTAAACTTACTTCCATATATTCAGCCTCACTCTCACATGCAAATGGGGTAGGCGGAGTAAACACAACTTTTTCTAATGGGTGAAAACCTCTGCTTAATGCTATACTTGCACCTGCTATCTTTAAAGCACAAACCATTACACGTGATAAATCATGCATACCCAAAAGCGATGATATACCTTCTTTTTTGAATTTCATTAATACTTTATAGTTTACAGCGAATATATCTCTTTTCTTTAAAGTTTTTAATTCTTCAACCATTTGAGTAAAATTTGTATTTAAAACTTCTTTTTTGTATTTATGGCAATATTTTTTATAATCTATACCGCAGTTTTGACAGTTTCCCGTAAAGCAGTAGTCTGTAAACTTTCCGTTTTGAAATCTTTCATATTCTTTGTCAAAGAATTGCTGGCTTACAAGAGTGTCAATGCATTTCCAAGGCATGTTTATTTTTTTGCTTAATAATTCTTTTATAGTGTATCCGCTCTCTTCTATCACTTCTTTCCAAACATCATATTTAAAATATTCAACCCAAGCATCGAACCTTGCACCTTTTTTATATGCTTTATAAATAATACCTCCAATCTTTTCATCGCCTCTTGATATTATGCCTTCAATTTCTGCCATTCTTGGAGGATGATATTTTATAGCTACTTTGCTTCCTCTGAAATGGTCTCTTACTTTTCCTATATAGTAAATAGCTTCTTCATCTGTAAGCTGATTATTGTTTTCTAAAGGTGTATGAGGCTTTGGAATAAATACATTAATAGCGGCATTTATTTTTACTTTCTTTTTTGATACTTCCAGCATTTTTTCTAATGCTTCTATTATTTCATCAGCTTCTTTTTCTGGGTTATCGGTGAATCCTATCATAAAATATATTTTTACTATCTTCCAGCCCATTTTCTGAACATCAGCAAGTATATTATAAATTGCATCTTCATCCATTGATTTATTTATTTTTTCTCTAAGCTCATGGCTTCCTACTTCTAAGGCAAACGTTAATCCTGTTTTTCTAAATTGAGCGATTCTCTCAGCAGTTTCTTTATCGAATGAATCAATTCTTAATGAAGGCAGAGAGAGAGAAAATCCCTTATGCTCTCCTAGTGTCTGTAAATATTCTATTAATTCACCAATATGCGGATAATCATCAGCAGAAAGAGAAAATAAATTTAAAGTGTTTGCCCCAGTGGCTTCTAAAGACTCCATTGCTATATCAACAATTTTTTCTATAGTGCGGTTTCTTACAGGCCTATAAGTAATACCAGCTAAACAAAATCTGCAGCTATGAGTGCATCCTCTAGCTATTTCAACTGATATTCTATTTTGTATACCTTCAACAAGAGGAACTAAAGGTTTCTTCACATAAGGCATTTCATTAATATTTTCAACGAATATTCTCTTTACATTCTCTCTTGGATATTTCGGCACATAAGCATATTCAAGTTTTGAAAGCTCTTTTAATATATCATCTCTTTTAGCACCATTTTTCTTGAGATTATAAATTATATCAACAAAGTTTTTCATCTCAAAATCAAATTCCCCAAACAAAAACACATCAATAAAATCAACCAAAGGAAATGGATTAAATACACTAGGTCCGCCTGCTGCTATTATAGGTACATCTTCTCCTCTTTCATCTCTATGCATAGGTATTTGACTTAATTCAAGCACTTGAAGTATGTTTGTATATATAAGCTCATACTGCAAAGTAAATCCCAAAACATCAGCATCTTTTACCCTGCTGAAAGTTTCTAAAGTATAAAGCGGTATATTTTTTTCTCTTAAAAGTTCCTCAAAGTCTTCAGCAACGGCATACACTCTCTCGCAAGAAGCATATTCAATAGAATTAATAACCTCATAAAGTATAGAAAGTCCCAAATTGCTAATTGCTACTTCATACATATCAGCAAAACACATAACAAATTTAAAAGGCATATTAGGTTTTATTATAGCATTTATCTCACCGCCTAAATATCTAGTAGGTTTTACTATGTCTTCACTTTTTACAAGATTTAATATCTCTTCTCTCATGCTGCTGCTTGAATTATTGTTCATAAATATCCTTTAATTAAAACTCTTCAGATTCATTGTTTTCTTTGCTTAAAAAACCTTTTATAGTAGTGCAATTAAATAAGTCTTTTAAAATTGTTTCAAGTTCATCTCTTGCCTCTATTACTTTTTTATCATTAACTCCAACAAAACCATCTATTGGAAAAATAATATTAGTTGTAGTCTCTACAATCTTTCCATACTCGCTTTGTCTCCATATCCATCTTCTTGTTCTTATATCATTTCCACAAGTATATACAAGTTCATTGTCTTCTAATAATTCTATTTCAGTCTCACCAAAAGGTAAAAACTTATCACCCTTAACAGAATATCTTACATAAAAATCATCATTCATAGAATCAATATCATGCGAACCCATAGGAAGTCTGTATTTTATAGATAAAGCATTAACTAAATCTACTATTTTGTTTATATGAGGAAAACCCTTACCTTTTGAAACCCTTGTAAGTATAGCTTCTATAGATGATAAAAACTTATTAGGGTTAATAGATAATTTTTCAAAAGCATTTCTATAACATAATATTTCACTATATTCTTTTATCTTTATATTTTCTAATTCTTTTTGAGCCTCTGATAAGTTGTTATCAAGTAAATCCATAACATATTTATCATTTTCTTTATTGTCTATATTTTTAGCAACAACAAATGCTATGCATAAATTGTCTAAAGTGTTAAATACTTTCTCTTCTATTTTGAATTTCATTATTATATTAGCTCCTTTATATAATTATATAATTTTATTTTTATGATTCTATAAAGAATATAATAAAATTACTCATTTGTCAAAGTGGTGAAAAACATAAAAAATATAAAAAAAAATAATTTTTTGGGAACTTTTTTCTGTAACAATCGTCTAATATAATACACAACTTAAGAATAATTACTCATAATTTACTCAAAACTCCGTGTAATATTTTCTATTATGCGGAGTTATTGAATTTATTTTTACTATTTGTATAATTAATATATACGGAGGTAAAACAATGAAGAAATTATTTTGTATATTTTTTATATTATCATTTAATTTATTTTCACAATACTATTATTCTCCAACACCAAGAGTGGGTAATGTAAAACCATTAATACCTAATCAAAGAATACCAATGTATCAACCTCGTTATGACTTGTATAATAAAAGATATAAAAATTACGGATACACAAAAACGTATTACAAAAATGGTAGGTTCTATAAATTTGGAAACGGATATATGACTTATCAAGAGAGAGAAAAGCTAAAAGCAATAGACGGCAGATATTCTCCAAGAATTAGAATGCTTGAAGATAGAATGAGAGTAAATAATTCTAAGATACTATCAGAAATATATCAGAGAACTCCAAATAATAATGCTGTAAATAGTGCTGTTAATGATAATTTTAGAATACAAATGCAAATACAGATGCTAGAAACATTAAGAAGTCTAGATATAGACAGAAATTTTAAATAAATATTTAACATATAAAACTATTTGCAAAAAGCCCCTTGCTATATTATAATATATCATCAATGTATATAATTTTTATTATCAAATAATTATAAGGATATATTTTAATAAATGTCATACGCAGAGAAAATTAGAAATTTTTGTATTATAGCACATGTTGACCATGGAAAAAGCACATTAGCCGATAGAATCATAGAACATACCAAAGCTGTATCAAGCAGAGAGATGAAAGCACAAATTTTGGACTCTATGGATATAGAAAGAGAGAGAGGAATAACAATAAAGAGCCAAGCTGTAAAACTTTCTTATCAGGCTAAGGACGGAGAAGTATATACTCTTAATTTGATTGACACACCGGGGCACGTTGACTTTAACTATGAGGTTTCTCGTTCGCTTGCTGCTTGTGAGGGAGCTATACTTGTAGTGGATGCTGCTCAGGGAGTTGAGGCTCAAACTATTTCTAATTTTTATCTTGCTTTTGAAAATAATTTGGAGATTGTACCTGTTATCAATAAAATAGATTTACCTGCTGCCAATATTGAACTTTGTAAAGAGCAAATGGAAAAAGAGTTTGGAGTTAATAAAGATGATATTGTTTTAGCGAGTGCAAAAAATGATATAGGAATAGATGAGATACTTGAAGCAGTAGTTAAGATGATACCAGCTCCAAAAGACAATACTGATAAAAAGACAAGGGCTTTGATATTTGATTCTTATTATGACCCTTTTCGCGGTGCTGTTATGATAGTGAGAATATTTGACGGCTCTATAAAGAAAAATGATAAATTACTTTTGATGGAGACTAAAGCAGAGTATGAAGTTGAAGAGTGCGGTACACTTTTATTAGGGCTTAAATCTGCTAATGAACTTAAAAGCGGTGAAGTAGGATATATTATTGCGGGCATTAAAAATATATCAGACATAAAAATAGGGGACACTATCACTCTCGAAGAAAACCCTTCTGATGAACCTTTGATAGGATATAAAGAAGTTTTACCTATGGTATTTGCGGGCATTTTCCCTGCAGAAGATGAAGATTACACAAACCTACAAAAGGCATTAGAAAAATTAAAACTTAATGATGCTTCTTTGGTTTATGAGCCTGAGCGTTCTATTGCTTTAGGGTTTGGATACAGATGCGGTTTCTTAGGGCTCTTACATTTAGAGATTGTTCAAGAACGTCTTGAGAGAGAGTTTAATCTTAACCTTGTAATAACTAGTCCTTCTGTAGAAGTGAAATTAAAACTTACAAACGGAGAAGAGAAACTCATTGATAACCCTGCAGATTTTCCTTCTGCACAGTATATAGAAAAATGTTATGAGCCTTTTATTAATGCTCTTATAATAGTACCTACTGATTATTTAGGAAATATTATATCTCTTTGTATAGACAGAAGAGGCACTCAAACTTCTCTCACATATTTAGATGATAAAAGAGCAGAAATAAAATTTGACTTACCTTTAATAGAAGTAGTATATGATTTTTATGACAAATTAAAATCAATATCAAGAGGATACGCTTCTTTCGATTATGATTTTTCAGATTTTAGAGAAAGCCAAATAGAAAAAATAGATATACTTGTTCATGGAGAAGTAGTTGATGCATTATCATTTATGTCTCATAGAAGCAATGCAGAAAGCAGAGGAAGACAGATTATAGAAAAGTTAAAACATCTCATACCAAAGCATATGTTTCAGATTCCTCTACAAGCGGCAATTGCAGGACGCATAATAGCAAGAGAAAATATAAGTGCATTAAGAAAAAATGTTACAGCTAAATGTTATGGTGGAGATATCACAAGAAAAAGAAAATTATTAGAGAAACAGAAAGAAGGTAAAAAGAGAATGAAAGCTATTGGAAACGTAGAAATTCCGCAGGATGCATTTATTAGCGTACTTAAAACTGATGATAATAATAGATAATTTTTAGTAATAGTTAATAAATGATTATTATATAAATATAGTATGACATAAAAATATATGCCATACCATATTAATTTGATATTGAATAATATTAGACGATTAATTTATAATCATTTTTAATTCATTATATTTTTTTCTAACAATATATATTTCATCACCTATTTTATCTGATTTCTTTATCATAGCATGATATAAAAACCAATTATTATTTTCTTTATAACAAAATATTCTTATATCATGATGTCTTATTTCCCATATACCATCTTCAATTTTTTTATACAGTTTAGATGACATAATGATTTTATTAGAAAAAGAATTAATTAAATAGTTTATTTTAGATTCTATAGTTTCTTTTCTAATACTATTTTCAATAAATGATAGAACATCATCATCTATCATGCATACTATATTGCCTAAAGATAAATATTTTTTTATATTTAATTTTCTCATTTATATTATCCTTTTATATCATAATAACTTTTATATTACAAATATACCATCATTGTACTTAAATAATTAAGTACAATGACGTTTTAATTATGTAGGGAGTTTTCCCAAGTAGACCCATAAATATGGTCGCAAATGTACTGTCATATAGTCAATTAAGACTGTTTCTTCTGACAGCTACGCAAAATATGATAGCTCATGTACTTAATTATATAAGCACATGAGCTATGGCATTAAGCCGTTATGACGAGTTTCCTCTGACAGTTACGCAAGATACGTAGTAAATGTACTTAATTATATAAGCACATGAGCTATGGCATTAAGCCGTTATGACGAGTTTCCTCTGACAGTTACGCAAGATACGCAGTAAATGTACTTAATTATATAAGCACATGAGCTATGGCATTAAGCCGTTATGACGAGTTTCCTCTGACAGTTACGCAAGATACGCAGTAAATGTACTTAATTATATAAGCACATGAGCTATGGCATTAAGCCGTTATGACGAGTTTCCTCTGACAGTTACGCAAGATACGCGGTAAATGTACTTAATTATATAAGCACATGAGCTATGGCATTAAGCCGTTATGACGAGTTTCCTCTGACAGTTACGCAAGATACGCAGTAAATGTACTTAATTATATAAGCACATGAGCTATGGCATTAAGCCGTTATGACGAGTTTCCTCTTAGTCACTATGTTATATATAATTACAAACATAGTCAGTCATATAATCTATAAAGGAAAGTTTCCTTTATAGATTATAATATAATAAATATGTTTATATTTGTCAAGTATTTTTTATATGGTATTTTAATTTTTTACAATAAAAATTCCTAGATATATAAGTACTAATCCTGAAACTATTAATAATATACCAATGCAGCTTTCAGAAAAAGGAAGTTTTATATTTCTTGGTTTATTTGGATCAAACCATAAAGGTAATTTATCCCCAACCTTTCTGAATGGATAATGGCTTTTAAGTTTTGCATATAGTTTTCCGTATTTTTCAGTTTCATAACTTATAATCATTGTATTTTGGTGTCTTAATTTTCCAGATTTATATACTTTTTCACTATTACATTGTTCAACTATACATACAGTATGCACATACGTTTTTGAAACAATAACAATAGAAGAAAGTTTTTTTACTCCTCCTAAGATCGATAATATTCCTAATACAAATACTGCTATTATTTTTATATTCATAATAATCCAATAAGTAAAAAATTTAGTAATATAAAAAAAATATATAATATTATATACTAAAAATTTTTAAGTTTGTCAATTTTTTTATTGTTCTTTTTCCCGCAGCACACGGTGTGGACTTCGTCAAAAGAACCAAAAAGTGCAAGTGTTTTTGTATGTTGGTAAATATATAAATAAATGTAAGATATTTTTATCTATGCATAAAAAGCTATACTTCATTAAATGCAGTCTTTTTGCTTCTTTGGGTCACGCCTCCGGCACTCCCTTCGGTCGCAAAAGAAGTGGGGGCTTACCCTACGGGTACGCTTCGCGGGAGGCAAAGCCCCAGATATCAAAACAAAAATATAATTTTATTTTTAACAAAATATAGTTGTTTAGGTATATATAAAAAATAATCAAGCTATAAGCATCTATATTTTTAAGCGTATTGGTTAATTCTTATAACTTGTATAAATTTGTATATGTTATATTATAACAATATATTCTTTAATGTTTTGAGTTTTTATATAATCAATAAAAAACGCAGTTATAAAAAATAATAAAATCTAGGTGTAATAGTATGGACAAAGAATTGAAATCACGATTAAAAAGATTACGCAGTGAAGAAAAGTATAATGATATAATAGAATTAATACTTTCATTGCCTGATGAAAAAGTAGATGATTTTGTACTTAATATGCTTTATTTGGCTTTAGAGATTCAATTATCTAATATGCATAATGAAGCTAGGCATCATGATATAGTTAAATTTATATTAGCTATTCCTAAGAAATATTTAAATGATGATGTTAAGGGTATTCTTGCCGTAGCATATAACAATACTGGTAAATTTGATTCAGCAATAGAGGTTTTGAATTCGCTTTCTGAGGAAACTAGAAATCATCATACTTGGTTTTATAAAATTTCTTATGCTTATTTAGGAAAATGCGACAGAGATAATTCTACTAAATATATAGAAAGGGCTATATATACTCTTGAAATGAATAAAGATAATATAAGCGAAGATGAATATAATCATTATAATGAGATTTATAATAGATTAAAAAAAGAAATAACTAAAGATGCTTTGCATTATGAGGCTAATAGTGTTAATGCTGATGATACTGATGCTGTTATAAAAGATATAGCTTCTATACTGCCTGATGATATTGAGCATGAAATAATAGAAGGAAGCATAGTTATAAAGAAATGGAATATATTGATAAATGCCAATATTGATAACTTAACAGATGAAAGTGCTGTGATTAATTATTATATATCAAGTCCCAATTGGGATAGAAATATATTTGAATGCTGTGCAAGTACTGGAAAAGACACTAATGCTGCTATAGGAATTTCTAATGGAAGTTTTGTATTTGGCATAATGACAGGTATAAAAGCTATGAATGAAGGGAACCTTCTTGATGAAGCAGAAACTGAGTTTGCTGGTAAAAAGCATAAATGGAAAGTGTATACAAGCAATCTTGTTAATATAGGAAATGATAATAAAACTCCTAAGAATGTTAATACTTATTGGAACATGTTTAAAGATGATATATTAATGAGAATAGGAAATCAGAAAATTTGCTACATAAAAATATATGGAGCAAAAGCAAGAAATAATTATTCTATTGGGGAGCTTCGCATAAATGATGTTAATATACCAGAACTTTCTAATAAAATGAACGAGTATGTAAAAACTTGGGAAGAAACAGATTTTGCTTCAGATAAGCAGTTTTTCTTTTTAGTTCAAGATGATGAAACTTACACACCTTATCCGCATACTGATGAAGAGATTATGAATTATGTTCAAGAGTATGCAAATATAGTTCTTAATTCAGAGGAGACAGAAGATTATTATGATAAACTTGGAGATTTAGCTGAAAACTTAACTAAAGATTATAGTCTTGCTTCAGATTTATTTTTATTCCTGCCTGAAATTTGTGCTGATAATGAATTTTATAATGAGCTTCATTCAGGGGAAAGGGTAAATTTCCATTTCAAAACAAGTGATTGTTTAGTTTATAAAACACAGCTTTATACTTATCATTTGATAGGGGGATATCTTTTTGAGCTTTTTAAAAGCGGGGTTTTTAATGGAAAAGAAAACGAGTTATATGCAAGATTCATAAATATGAGTGCAGGATACAGCATATATTCTCAGGTTAAAGCGGATTATGAAAAGAAAAATCAGAAGCTTGAAAATTTTGAAGTGAATATTAGTTTTAATGTAGATGATAATTATGAGATTAGATAAGTAATATTTTTAACACACGTTTAGTATAGTTTTTAATATAAATAAATTGCTGTTATTCATTAAATTTATATTTTTAATTTTATTAAACGTGTGTTGTATGCATTATAAATTTAAATAACACTTGGGTGGGTGTTAACATTCATAATTAAACAATAAGAAAATAAAAAATATAAATTGCAAATTAAAATTATAAAGCTTAAAGGGCGGGAATGTAAATAAATTTAAAAACTTAATTATATACAATCTATATTTTTTATTTTCTGTTTAAGAAAAATTTTATTATTGCAATTAATACAAAACTTATTACGCTTATTAAAACTATAGTAGAGCCCGGTTTTAATCCCTCATAATATGAAAGAAATATTCCTAAAACAGTAAAAACTAAATTAAATAATACAGCATAAATAATAGTTTTTTTATAGCTATTAGCCACCTGCATAGAACAAGCAACAGGAACCACCATCATAGACGAAACAATCAAAGCCCCAACCGCCCTTGCAGATATAGAAACTACTATTGCTGTAAGTATTGTAAAAATAAAGTTTATCCTGTTTACAGGCACCCCAGAGAGTTTTGCAAGCCTTTCATTGAATGTTATATAAAATATTTCTTTGTATAAGAATATAAATATCAATATAGAAATAATACTTATAATTACAACTAGCTTTAATTCAAAATCACTAATAGCTACAATGCTTCCAAACAAAAAACTATTAAAATTAGCATTGTTAGAAACAAACCCAGATAATAATCCCGCAAGTCCAATTGCAAAAGACATGATTATCGCTATAGACATCTCTCCATATCTTGCAATTTTTTTTCTTATAAACTCTATAGATAAAGCAGATAAAACACAAAATATCATAGAAGCAAGTATTGGATTAATATTAAACACAAGACCAAAAGTCACCCCCGCAAGAGAAGTATGAGATATAGCATCTCCTATCATAGAAAGCCTTTTTAATACAACTACAACCCCAATAGAAGGTATTATAATGGCTAAAAGCACCCCCACCAAAAAAGCCCTACGCATAAACTCATATTGAAATATTTCCATTTGTAAATAACCCTTTATATATTATTAGCAAGAACAACTGCTTCCATCTGGATGCTTGTGCTTATGTGATAATTCCATATTTATCTGATTTTTATCAAGTTCAACTAATGTACCATTTTCAAAACAAAACACTCTGTTTGATATTTTTGACATTCTCTCAATATCATGTGTAACCATTACAATAGTTATTTTTTTTTCTTTATTTAAAGTGTGAAGCAGATTATATAAAAAATTAATAGTTTCAATATCAACACCATTAGTAGGTTCATCTAATATTAATAGATTAGGATTTTGCACTAAAGTTCTTGCTAAAAAAACTCTCTGTATCTGCCCGCCTGAAAGTTTTGATATAAGCCTCTCTTTATAATCATACATACCTAAAAGTTTTAATGCTTCAAATACTTTTTCTTTATGCTTTTTATTTGGAAACTTAAATAAGCCAATATCAGCAAACATATTAGACATTACTATCTCATAAACAGTTGCAGGAAAGTTTAATATTTTGTAGTATGCATTCTGCTCTAAATATCCAATGTGCTGCCAATTCTTAAATCTCTTAATGTCTTCACCGTATAGTTTTATTTCGCCTCTATACTGATTAATTTCACCTAAAATAAGTTTTAATATAGTGCTTTTACCCGCCCCATTAGAACCTATAATAGAAACAAAATCTCCTTTGTTTATTTCAAAACTTATGCATTTTAATATATCCTCTTGAGTGTATCCGAAATGCACATTCTTAAAACTTATTATATTTTTCATTTATATAACCTTAATTAATTATTTAATTATTAAGACCATTTGTTATAGCTTCGAGATTTTTTTGCATTATAGAAAAATAATCCTCTCCAGATTCAATATATTCTTCGCTTAAAGACTCTATTGGGTTTAATGAACTTACTTTTACTCCTGTTTCTTTTGCAATAGAATCTACAAGTTTAGAACTTGAGAAGTCTTCATAAAATATAGTTTTAATATTATTGTTTTTTATAAAATTAATTGTTTCAGCCATAGCTTTAGCATCTGCCTCATCTCTTGCTATTGCTACTTGATTAAGATTATATTCTTTGCAAAAATGTCCGAATGCAGGGTGAGTTACAACCAAATTAGTATTTTTTATATTTTGTAAATTATCTCTAAAACTCTTATCAAGTTCATCCAATTTATTTGCATATAAATTGTAATTAGAATTATAATAATCAGCATTTTTACTGTCTAATTCTATTAACGCATTCTTTATATTTTCCATTTGAACTTTTGCCTTTTTAGGAGAAAGCCAAAAATGAGGGTCTAACTCTTCATTGTTTATATTTGAAGAAGCCTCTAAATATTTTAAATCTTTTATTGTCTCTTTTACAGTATCTGCCCAATGCTCCATTGAAGCACCATTATATATAAATAAATTAGCCTTACTTAAATTAGCCATATCTTTTGATGTAAGTTCAAAGTCATGAGGCTCAGAACCTGCTGAAGTAATATTATAAATATCTATTTTCTCTCCGCCAATTTTTTTAGCAAAATCATAAATAGGATATATACTTGCATATACTTGAAGTTTGTCAGTTGCGTTTTGATTATTATTATTGTTATTGCTGCAAGAAATTAAAGAAACTAATATTAGTAATAAATAAAAAACATTTTTCATCTGCATTTATCCTTATAGTATTATAATGTTCGGATATTATAATACTATAAAAATAAATTTCAATGTTTTAATACTATAACAATTATTCTACCTTTTCAAAATTGCTCTTAGGCTCTCCACATAATGGGCATTTCCAATCACTAGGAAGTTCTTCAAATGGCACACTTCCCTTATATTCAAATCCGCAAGTTTTACATCTATAAATTGCTTTAGGCTTTTCTGTTTCTTCCTTTTTTTCTGTTTTGTTTTCGTATGCATTAGCAGTAGAGGCATTAGGAGGAGTTTTGCCTTTTATTACTGTATGATAATAAGAATAAGTCATAGAGTTAGTGTTATTATCAAATATATCAGCATCTACCAATTCACCTATAAATAAAGTATGAGTAAATACATCAAAACTGTTTACCACTTTACATACAAAATAAGCATTGGTATCTTTTATAACGGGAAGACCTTCTTTCATTTCATAATTAACATTTTCAAATTTATTACAATCTTTTGAGCTTCTAAAACCAAAACCGCCTATTAAAGCAGGGTCGCTTTTTTCTGAAAGAACTGATAAAGCAAATTTACCGCTTTTTTTGATACATTCATTGGTATAATTATTTTTGTTTACACTAATCATAATTGTAGTTGGAGTTGATGTTATTTGTGTGGAGGTGTTTATAGTACAGCCTACTGGTTTATCACCGTCCATTGTAGTTAAAATATACATTCCATAAGATAATTTTGTTAATGCAAATGTATTCATAGCTTTTACTCCTTATTAGTAATAATTATTATTAATTATACAATATTAATTTATTATATCAATATTATATTTTAAATATTATCATTTTTATACAATTTATATCTGTTTTCTCTGTACCTAATAGAAACATTTTGCTTAAATATTGTAAATCTTATGTAATTGTATTTATATTTTATAATAGAGTAGTATTCTTTAATTGTATTAGATTCTATTAAACATATAAACTCTTTAGAAAAGCATTCATAATCCTCTTTATTGACATTGACCATTATTTTTTTTAATATATTTTTAAACATATCAAAAACTTTTCTTTCATCATCGGCAGTAAAGTTTTTTGTCCTAAAAGCTAAGAAAGCCTCTTGCTCTACAAACTTAGCAAAAGACAATGATTTTGTCTGCCAAAAATTATATTTAGTATAAAACTCATCTAAAATATCAAACCATTGTTTTATAGCATTTAATAATATTTTTGGTTCTTTTACTGCCTTTGATGAATCTTGACCTTCTCTTTTTATATAGTGATAATGAGTATTATATTCATAGCTTATATTTTTTGTGTACATTAAAAGTTCATGAGAGAATATGCCGTCTTCTCCGGGCTGAACATTTAGAGGATATCTTAAATTATTATTTTCTTTTAGAATGCTTGTTTTTATAAACATAGAACAGGTAGGAAGTGCTGAATGATATTTTGTTGTAGCTCTTTTATCAAGCCCCCAAAAATTACTAAGTATAACTAAATCACTATTGTTTTTTTTAGCATTATTATAAAACACTTCCAAAAAATCTCTATCTATATAATCATCACTGTCTAAACAAAATAAATATTCACCTGTTGATTTTTCTATACCGTCATTTCTTGCAGCAGAAACTCCAGCATTTTCTTTATTTATTATTATAATTCTTTTGTCTTTTTTTGAATATTCTTCGAGTATAGAAAGCGAATTGTCTTTAGAGCCGTCATTTATGCATATTATTTCTAAATCTTTATATGTTTGACTTATTACACTATTCAAACAATCTCTTAAATATTTTTCTACATTGTATACTGGTATAATTACACTAATCATAAAAATATATTATCAAAATAACTAAAAAACTCAAGCTATAAACAAACTTATTATTTTACAAAGTATTGTTTTTTTTGAGATTAATTTATAAAATATGAAAAAATATATAATTATGGATTATTTATGAAAAGAATTGGTGTTTATATAGATTTAGAAAATATTGCTCATTTAAACTTTAATGTTAATTTTAAATTGATACTTGAAGATATAATTAAATTTTATAGAAGCAATTTAAAAGACAAAGATATTTATTATTCAATAAAAAAAGCCTATGGAGATAATAAATCTATAAAGCTATACGAAAAAGAACTTAGAGATTTGCATATAGATATAATACATTCTGTGCATATAAATAAAGCAAAAAACATGTCTGATATGATTTCTTCTATAGATGCTTTTGAAGATTTTGTATTTAATAAAAATATAGATATAATAGTATTTGTAAGCAGAGATGTTGATTATACTATTGTAATGGAGAGGGTAAAAAGGCACGGTGCTATAACTGCTATAGTTACAACTATTACTAATGCTAATAGAGATATTTTTAAAAATGTTTCTAATAAGATTTTTAAAATAGAAAAATATAAATCAAAAGAAAGTGATAAAAATAATTTATTAGACGAATATAGTTTACAATATTTAAAGTTTTTTTATAATAGAATTATTGAAGTTTATAATAAAACAGAAAGTAAAAAATTTTCTATATCCGATATATGTAATAGAGTAAATATGGATTTTAAGCTAGAGCAAGGGGAAAGTGCCATAGAAAAGACTTATTTTAAAAAGATAAAAAAGTTATTTAAATATTTAATAGAAAATGATATAGAAATAAAAGTCGATAGAGATTATTTTAGTATAGATGATATAGAAAAGCTTCATTATTTTTTTAGAAGTTTAGATTGAATAATTAATTAAAAATATATTTGGAGATTTGTTTATGATTAATATTGCAGTTATTGGTTTGGGTTTAATGGGAGGTTCTTTAGTTAAGGCTTTAAATGGTTATAATATATGGGCTTTGGATACTAATAAAGAAGCTATAGACAACGCTTTGGAAGATAAATATATACAAAAAGGAAGTTATGATTATTCAAATATAGAAGAGATGTTTTCGTGGTCTAATATAATTATGATATGCACTTTGCCTTCTATAGCTTTGGATATTATAAACAAATATTCTTCATTTATAACAGATGATAAGATACTGTCAGATTTTTGCGGAGTTAAGACTGATATATTTAATGCTGTAAAAAACAAAAAATATGTATCGCTTCACACTATGGCCGGTAAAGAAAAGGGAGGATATAATAACTCAAGTGAATCATTATTTAAAAACTCTAATGCCATAATAATCGCTAATGATAATGCAAGTAAAGAAGACATAAAAAAAATAGAAGATTTAGCTTTAAATATAGGCTGTAAAAATGTAATTGTATCAACAGAAAAAGAACATGATAAAATGATAGCTTTTACTAGTCAGCTTATGCATATAATAGCTTGTTCTATAGTTAATCACAAAGATTTTTTAGCTTCACTTGGTTTTGAAGGAAATAGTTTAGGCGATCACACAAGGGTAGGAACAATAGATGCCAATATGTGGAGTGAACTTTTTGCAAGAAACTCTCATTATTTATCTTTATCTTTGGGAGAGTATATAAAAAGGCTAGAAGATTTTCAAAATGCATTACAGAATAATGACAGAGAAAAACTTAGAGAATTAATGTTAAGCTCTAATAGCATAAAAGAGGAATGGAACAATTTTAAAAGCAAGTGATTTTTTATGTAACTAAACAACTATAATTTATGTTTTTATTTTTATTCAACTTTTTCCCGCAGCAAAAAGTGCAAACATTTTTACTCTATATATTGGAATATATATAAAATTATAAAATAATAACCCATATTTTAATCTAAAAATGCAGTCTTTTTGGTTCTTTTGGCCACAAAAAGAACTGGGGGCGTGGGGGCAAAGCCACCACAAAAAAAACTTGAATTTTTTTAGTATTTACAATTCAAATCAAAAATCACTTATTTTTGAATTTTTTAGCAGCCTCTATAAACCCAACAAATATAGGATGAGGGTTTGTTATTCTTGATTTTAATTCTGGGTGAAACTGAACTCCTATCATAAATGGATGGTCTTTTATCTCTGATATTTCAACCAAATCAGCATCTTTTGTTTTTCCTGTAATTATAAATCCTGCTTTTTCCATTTCACCTATATATTTATTGTTAAACTCATATCTATGTCTATGTCTTTCACTTATTGTTGTTGAGTTATAAAGTTTATGAGCTAAAGAACCCTCTTTTATAATACACTCAAAAGCACCAAGCCTCATAGTGCCGCCTTTAAGCATAATTTTCTTTTGCTCTTCCATCATGGTAATTATTGGGTTTTTACAATTTTCATTTATCTCTATTGTGTTTGCATCTTCAAGTTTCAACACATTTCTTGCAAACTCTATACTCATAAGCTGCATACCCAAACATATTCCCAAATAAGGAATTTTGTTTTCTCTAGCATATTTAATAGCTTTTATCTTTCCCTCTATTCCTCTCTCTCCAAATCCTCCCGGTATAATAAGACCGCTAACATCTTTAAAATATGCAGATATATCTTCTTTATCTTCTAACTCTTCAGCATTTATCCATTTTATATCAACATTAATGTCATTATATATTCCTCCATGATTTAATGCCTCTATTAATGATATATAAGCATCTTTCATAGATATATATTTTCCAACTATAGCAATACTAACTCTTTCATTTTGTATAGCTATGTTTTTTTGTTTAGCTACCAATTCTGTCCAATTAGATAAGTCTATTTTAGCTGTTTCTAATTTGAAATGCTTACATACCACATCAGAAATCCCCTGAGCCTCAAGCATTAATGGTACAGAATATATATTAGGTTCATCAAAGTTTTCAAATACATTTTGTTTTGGTAAGTTACAGAATAATGCTATTTTAGATTTATGAGATTCTTCTAAATGTTTATTTGTTCTGCATACTAATATATCAGGTATAATACCGCTTTGCATAAGTTCTTTTACACTATGCTGAGTTGGTTTTGTTTTTATCTCTTCAGATGAACTTATAAAAGGTATTAACGTAACATGTATATATAAAACATTATCCTGTCCTAATTCTGTTTTTACTTGTCTTATAGCTTCAATATACGGCAATGATTCTATATCTCCAATAGTTCCGCCTATTTCTGTGATTACTATATCAGTTTTTTTAGTATCATTTTCTCTGTATATTCTTCTTTTTATTTCATTTGTAATATGAGGTATAACCTGAACAGTTTCTCCAAGGTATTTACCTTCTCTTTCCATATTTATAACATGCTGATATATTTTACCAGTAGTAACATTGCTGTATTTATTTAAATTTTCATCAATAAATCTTTCATAATGCCCAATATCCAAATCTGTTTCAGCTCCGTCATCAGTAACAAAAACTTCACCATGCTGAAAAGGACTCATAGTACCCGGGTCAAGATTGATATAAGGGTCTAATTTTTGTATAGTTACACTTAAACCGCGAGCCTTTAATAGTCTTCCAAGTGAAGCAGCTGTTATACCTTTACCAAGTCCAGATACAACTCCGCCTGTTACAAATATGTATTTAGTATCCATAGTTTCCTCTGTTATTCCTTTAATAATTTTGATGATAAACAATATCATTAAAAAAACATAAAATCAAGGTAAATTTTTTATTAATTTTAATATTTTTTGTTATATATTAAAAATAAAAAATAATTATTTTTAAGAGGTGTTAGTTATGATGAGATTGTTTATTAGTTTAGTTACAGTTTTGTTTTTAGCTTCTTGTACAGCTTCAAACAAGAAAGAAGAAGATAATACTGTTGCAGAAGTTGTTGCTGATTATGTTCAAGTGGATTCTCCAAACTCTTTTATTCCTTTAGGCATAGGTATTACAGTAACTCCTCCGGAACATGGGCAAAATGCTAAATATTTTATAGCTAATAAAGATGTTGCCGAAGTTAATTTTGACTATATGAATAATAATTATACTTACAGAGCTTCAAAAAATACTAATAATTTACTTTCATTTTATGGTGATTATATTAATAGCGGAAAAAATTTTACAGAAGAAGAAAAGAACATTGTTGTAGAATATAATACCACTTCAAATAATGAAAAGTTTACCTTATGGAGAGTAGATGATATTTATTATATATTGTCAACACAGGCAGAAGATGATAAGGATTTAACTAATCTTTCATCGCTTTATATAAAGTCTATATATTGGCATAAAGGCAAATAAATATAAATAAACATAATAAAATATAAAATTAGGCATATGGATTTTTTATCTGTATGCCTTTTTTATTGACATTTTTTATAGTGTAAATATAATATAACTATGTGATAAATATATTAACCAAAAATAAAAAACATTTTTTTGTTTAAATTAATTATTTTTTATGAGGGGTTAATATATGTTTGTGAAATTCAATAAAGTTTCTTTTTCTTATGATAGTTCTGATAATATATTAAATGATGTTTCTTTTCATATAGATAATACCTGCACTGCAATAGTAGGCGAAAACGGATGTGGTAAAACTACGCTTGCTAAACTTATAACAGGTATATTAAAGCCTAATTTTGGAAGTATAGAATATTCAAATAAAAATATTATAAGTGCTTACTGTAATCAAGAGTGTGTTGATTTGCCCAATAATGCTGAAAGTTTGTTTTATGATAACAGTTCATATTCAGGATATTTAACATCAATATTTAAAATAGATTATAGTTATTTATATAGGTTTGATACTCTTAGTTTTGGAGAGAGAAAAAGGCTTCAAATAGCTTCTGCATTATATTCTAATCCTGATATATTAGTATTAGATGAACCTACTAATCATATTGATAATGAATGTAAAGATATACTTATTAATGTTATAAAAAGGCTTGATTGTATTGTTATAATTATTAGTCATGATATTGATTTTCTTGATGAATTAGTTTCTAAATGCATATTTATAAGGAATGGGGAGTGCAAAATAAGAATAGGCAATTATACGCAATGCAGAGGCTATGAAAGAGATGAGGAAAAGTATAATTTCAGTTTATATGAAGAAAGTAAGAAAAAATCTAAAATATTAGAAAATAGATATAAAAAACTTCAAAATGAGTCAGATGCTAAAAAAAGCAAATTTGGAAGTAAAAGACATATAGATAAAAAAGACCATGATGCTAAAGCAAAAGTTGATGCTGCAAGACTTACAGGAAAAGATGCAAAACTTGCTGCAAAAGCTAAGCAGGCAAAAAGTTTATATAATAAAAGTATAGTAGAAAAAGAGGCTATATATATAAAAAAGAGAGAAGTTATGAATATGGAGTTTATAGGAGAAAAATATAAAGGGAAGTTTTTATTTTATCTTGAAGCTGGAGAAACAAAAATAAATAATATAGTTTTTAAAAATCCTGAACTTATAATAAAGAAAGACAGCAGAGTAGGTATTGAAGGAGTAAACGGTGCAGGCAAAACTACTTTATTAAATTATATACTAGAAACAATGTATGATAATTCTATAAGTAAAGAGAAAATAGTATATATACCTCAAGATATAGACAGAGACGATTGGAATGACACTTTTAATAATATAAAAGCATTAAATCATGAATCATTGGGCTTTTTAATGAGCTTTGTAAACAGACTTGGAAGCAATGCTAAATCTGTTATTAATTCATTAAATCATAGCCCTGGAGAAATGCGTAAAATAATGCTTGGTATGGCAGTTATAAAAAATCCATATATTATAATATTAGATGAGCCTACTAATCATCTTGATATAGATTCTATAGAGCGTTTAGAAGAGGCTTTAATTTCTTTTAATTGTGCTTTGCTTATAGTAAGTCATAATAAAAATTTTTTAAAGAGAATAGTTGATACAAAATGGATATTAAATAAAACTAATGATTATACTATTATTAATATAGAAAATAAATAAAATGTGTCATAGCTATTATATTTTGTTGACATTTATTTCTTATGTTATATATTATGTTAAGTTGTATTATTGCATCTAATTGGGGATTAAAATGAAATATAATAATAAATTCTTTTTTTTAATAATATTCACTATATTAATTTCATGTTCTAATAATAATCAAGAAGAAATAAGCGAGATAGATAGAGGCGGGGCATTAATAGATAAGATAATATATGAAGTGAGAACCGATATGACAATAGCTATTAAAGATGTGGCAGATGGACGTGCTGATTTAATGGCTAGCGGAATAGATGGAAGCACATATTTATCATTAAGTGAAAGTGATTTGGAGAAACTTGATACTTATGCTGTGCCTTCTGGTTCTTGGTCTTTGCTTTTTAATCCTGTTCCAAATAAAGCACCATACACAGTTACTACAAGAGACGGCAAAACTCATTTTAATCCTTTAGCTATAAAAGAAGTAAGATTTGCAATGAATTTTTTGATAGACAGAAAAAAGCTTGTTGATGAAATTTTAAGAGGGGCAGGGGAGCCTTCATTTACTCAGGCAACACCAGGTCAGCCAGGCACTTATAGATATAATCTCATTCCTTCAAAAATGGGTATGACAGCAAACGGCAATGAAGAGAAAGCTATTAATGATATAAATAAAGCTATGGAAAAAGCTGCTAATCTTCCAGAAAATAGAGGAAAGCTAAAAAAAGAAAATGGCTGGTGGAAATATAATGGTGAAGTAGTAACTATTAAATTTGTTATAAGAGTTGATGACCCTACAGGAAGACTTCCTGCAGGCAATGCAATATCTGATTTAATAGAAAAAACAGGCATAAAAGTAGAAAAATTATTATACGACAGAAACAAATCCACCCAAGTTGTGTATGGTTCAAACCCAAAAGATTATGAATGGAATATTATAACAGAAGCTTGGGGAGCAGGGGCGACAAGAGCTTGGTGGGACGTTACGCTTAGGCAAATGTATGTAAGAGAAGGAAACTATATGCCAGGCGGAAACATTGCAGAGTTTTGGAATTATGACAACAAAGAAGCTTCTAAAATAAGCGATAAAAATTCAAACGGCTGGTTTTTAACTGCTGATGAATATTGGAATGGTAATATGCGTTTGCAAGAGATTGGGCTTGAAGATGCTGTGCGAATATATTTAAACTCTCAAACACAGTTTTTTGTAGCAAACAAAGAAAGATTTAACAGAAGAATGCTTTACGGTGTTGGCGATGGTGTTAATGATTGGTCTATAAGAAGTGCCGACATAAAGCCAAATAGAAACGGTGAAAAAGTATTAAGAGTTCTTCAGCATTCTGCTCAGGGTTCATTGTTTATAAGCCCTTGGGACCCTGTTGGAGTAGGCGGATTTTCTGATGCATATTCTGCTATAATGATAGGTCCTTGCTCTGATGCTGGTGCTACATTTGAATCGCCTTCTACAGCTAAAACAGAGTTTATACTTGGGGACGCTGATACTAATAGTTTAGAGATAGGTGTTAGAGCGGGTGATAATGGTATACCTGTAGGCACTGTAAAAGTTCCTAATAATGCTAAAATGTATAACCCTTATACTCAAAAATGGGAAGAGGGTTTAACTACAAAAGTTGAAAATGGGGAGATAATTTATAAAAAAGCTGATAATCTTACTGCTTATGTAAAATGTGATTTTAAGCCTAGATATTTTAAATGGCATCATGGCATAGATTCTTCTTTAGTTGATTTGATGTATGGAAGTGTATTTATTGCAAACATAATAACAAAGACAAATGAAAATGATAAGTATTATGATTCTGCTATGGCTGGAAGATATACTTCGGCTATGGATAATGCAGTTGGAAGTGTAATAAATGAAGATGGAAGTTTTACTCTTTATGGAAACTATTACTGGCCAATGGATATGAATAGGCAAATTGCTATTGCAGCAGTTGGTCCTAAAATAGGCAACCCTAATAGAAACACTGTTATTCCTTTTGAGATAAATGAGGCTATAATGAAAATAGTTCTTGAAGGCTCTAAATCTGGTAATGTTTATACTATTTCACAGGATCAATCATTGACTGCTATAGATGTAAAAAATCCTACTTGCGTTTCTGACATAAAAGAAAAATTAATTGAGATGAGAGACAGAGAATATATACCTGCGGGAATAGAAGATTTTATCACAAAAGAAGAGGCGGTTAAAAGATATCAGGCTGCTATTGACTTTATAGATAAATACGGGCACGCTTATATATCAAACGGACCTTTCTTTATTTCAAGAATAGATTCAAAGGCTAATTATATAGAATTAACTGCATTTAAAGATTATGGATATACTGCAGAATATTGGATAGAAAAATTATCAACAAAAATGAGCAGAATAGAAGACATTGAAATGCCTGCAATAGTAAATAGAAATAGTGATATGAATATATATATTTATGTTTCATCATACAATTATCCTAATAATGCTTTAGAGATGCCAGACCCTAATACTAAAGTAAAATTGCTCCTTCAATTACAAAATGGAGGCGAAAGAGAATATAATGCTGTTTTAGAAAATGATGTGTTTAAGCTAACTATAACAAAAGAGGAATTAGCGACTCTTCCAAAAGGAAATTATATTTTTGTGATAGAATCTTATATTGCTGATGAAACGCCTTATATAGAAACAAGAAATTTTATATTACAATAATAAATATTTTTAAATCTCATTATATGAATTATCATTATTCATTTTGTATAGTTTTATGTTTTCATTTTTTAGTATGCATTTCATAAGGTTTATATCAGAATCATCAAAACTATATGATAAATATACTGCTTTTACTTTTAATTGTAACTCTTTTTTATATGATATTATTTTATCACTATCTTTATAAAAAATAGAAAGTAAATTGCCATATTCTATATTTTCATTAGATGATAAAAATTTAGCCTTTTTGCCATATGCATTAGCATTATCATTTTTATCAATAATGTATACATTAGAGTCTAATAATTCATACTCTACGCATATAGTATCAGTATTCCAATTATTAATATCATCTATACTTTTATGAAATGAAATTATATTTGTCTTTTCTAATATAGGTTTTAATGCTCTTAAATGATTTTCTGTAAAGTCGTCTTTTAATATAGTGTTAGAATCACAAAATTGTATTCTGTTTTCAAATATGGTTTTTAAAGTGTTGGTATCATATTTAAGAGTTTGATATATTGTTTTTGTATAATTTGTATATGTGATACTTTTCTCTAAACATTTATCTGTTAGCTTTAAAAAATCATTATAGCTAATTTTTTTGTTTGCAAGTAAGCTATATGAAAGTAAAAATATATTATAACTAGCTAAACTATTATTCTCTAAATATTTTAAATAAGTTTCTACAATAGAAGTGTAGTCATTTTTTAAGAAAAACAAAATGGCAATATTATTATAATAAATAAAATTATCTTTGTTTGTTTCTAAAAGTTTTTTATAATATTCTATAGCTTTATCATAGTTTTTAGTATAGAAATATGAATTAGCTATAATCTCATTATCATTAACTGCATTATTTTTATTAATTTCATTATTTTCTTCAAACAAAGCTATTATTTTTGAATACTCTTTTTTATCATACAAAATATTTATAAGCTTATCATAATATTTATTATTTTTTCTAACGCATACAAATGCTTTATCATAATCTTCTAAATCTATATAAATATTAAAAAGCATATCTATGTAATTTTCATTTATGTTATCAATATTTTTATTTAGATAATATGCCGCAGTTTCTTTTTCACCTTTATTATAATAACAAATGGCTATTCCATAATAAGCCTCATCAGTATCATTAATTTCTATAGAAGATTTAAAATATTTTATAGCTTCATCATAATCTTTTAAATTTAAATATGCATTAGCTAAATTATTGTAAGCCTTATAATACATATCATTTGTTTCTATAGCCTTTTTAAAATATTCTATAGATTTATCGTATTCTTCATTTGATGAGTAGCAAAGCCCTATAAAATTATAAGCCTTATATGGATTAGGATTTCTTTCTATTACTTTATTAAAATGTTCTATTGCTTCATAATAATATTTTTTTGAATAATAACTAACTGCCAATTTATAATAATCTGTAAAAGAATCTAAATCAAACTTTCTTGCTTTATCAAAATATAATGCTGCTTTATCAAAGTTTTTTTTGTTAAAAAATATTAATGCGAGGTTATTGTAGGCATTAGCATATTTAGGATTAATTTCTATTGCCTTATTAAAATATTCTATTGCTTTATCATAATCTTTTAAGTAGGAATATATTGCTCCTAATGTATTTGATATTTTGTATGAGCGGCTGTTGCTTTGCAAATATCTATTCAAACATTCTATTGCTTTATCATAATTGTCAATATTATAATAACACATTCCAAGCATATCATAGGCTTTAAAAGTCATTTCATCCATGCTCTTTGAGTTTTCAAAAAAGTTTATTGCTGCTTCATAATTTTTACTTCTATAATGATATAATGCTAAATTGTTATAGGCTTTATCATATTTTGGATTAATTTCTATTGCTTTATTAAAACATTCTATTGCTTTTTCATGTTGATTTTTTTTGTAATAACTTATGCCGAGTAAATTGTATGCAGTATAAGATTTTGGCATTATTTTTAATGTTTCATAAAAGCACTCTATAGCTTTGTCATAGTTTTTTATTGCATGATAGCTTATGCCAAGTAAATTGTATGATTTAAATGTGTTAATATCTACTCTTTTAGCTTCCTCGAAATATTTTATAGCATCATCAAATTTTTTTATTTCAACACATACTTGTCCTTTGTATAAATTGGCTCTATAATTTTTTGGTACTTTTTTTAGAATATTGTCTAATGCTTCTAAAGTTCCTTCATAATCTTCATTTTTAATATTATAGGATATATGATTTAAAATATTATCCATATAGTTTTGCATACATAAAACCTCAAAATGTATAAAATGATATATTATATATTACAATATATATGTATATTATGTCAACTAAAAATATTTTTTTATATGTATAAAATATCTAATAAACTATTGATTTATATGAAAAATAGTATATAATTTTATGACTTTTAGATTTACAGCTACTATTTTTTAAATAGTTAAAGGAGCGAAAAAAACTTTAATTTTATTGGGGGTGAAATTATGAAAAGAATTGTAATTATTTTTAGTATAATACTGTGTGCTGCGAATTTAGAGACACATAGTTTCAACATTAATAATTATTCTTTTGTAACAAGTAATTGGGTTAATTTAATACAAGACATTTCTAATCATTATAATCAAGATTTTTGGTTTGTTAAAGATATTTTTGATATTTCTCAAAGCTATGATATAGATCCGCTGCTTATGATAGCATTAATAAAAATAGAAAGCGATTTTATACCAACTGCATTATCTAAGAAAAATGCTTATGGGTATTGTCAAATTACACCTATAGCCAATGAAGATGTTGATCCTAATCTTAATAGATATAATCATAGAGAAAATATTATACTTGGCACTAGATTTATAGCAAAACTTTTAGATAGATTTGACGGCAATATAATACAGACTCTTAGATATTATAATGCTGGAAGTAATTATGATGAAACAAGACTTTCTTATTCTGAAGACATTAAAGAAGAGTATGATATGCTTACATCGCTTTATGCAAGTAAAGAAGATATTTATGGTGATATATATAGAAAAGAGAGCTTTTAATAATTAATTAAAAACTCTCTTTATTTTTTAATAATTATTTAATTAAATTATCTTTTTAAATTTACAACAGTAGCTAATAAATTATCACTAGTTTGCACAGCTTTAGAGTTCATTTCATAAGCTCTCTGTGCAACTATCATATCTACCATTTCATCTACTACTTTAACATTAGACATTTCAACGAAGCCCTGATGTATTCTAGGGAAACCTTTAGAACCAGCCTCGCCTTCAAAAGCAGGTCCGCTTGCTATAGTTTCTTTATATAAGTTATCACCTATAGATAGTAGTCCAGCTTGGTTTATAAATCTATGTAATGTAATGTTTCCAAGCTCAACAGGTTCGTTTTCATCTCCTATTGTAACAGAAACAACCCCCTCTCTTGATATACTAATTTTTTCTAGAAGGAAGTTCTCTGGGAAAATAATTTCAGGCACTAATTTATATCCATTAGAAGTGACAAGCTGACCATTAGCATCCACTTTAAAAGAACCATCTCTTGTGTATGATACGCTTCCATCAGGCATCAATACTTGAAAGAATCCTTCTCCCTCTAATGCTAAATCTAATTTATTTCCTGTAGCCTGTAATGAACCTTGATCAAACATTTTTTGTGTAGCAGCACTTTTTACACCTAAACCAGTTTGAAGTCCAACAGGTGTTACAGTGTCTTCTGTTGCAGGAGTTCCCTGTATTTTTAAGTTTTGATATATTAAATCTTCAAAATCTGCTCTTACTTTTTTATATCCAATGGTGTTTACATTAGCAAGGTTATTTGCTATAGTATCTGTTTTAAATTGCATACCATTCATACCGCTAGCAGCAGTCCATAGTGAACGTAACATATTTATTTTACTCCATTATAATTTGTTATATTATATTTTCGGTATATACTAAATTCGCTTTATAAATTTTTGTAGTAATAAAAAAGAGGCTATTGCAAATTACAACGCCTCTTTATTTATTATTATATAAAAAAATTATTTATTTAATCTTGCTTTTAATTCTCTTCCCATCTTTTCATAGCCTTTTTTTCCAAGCATAGCAAACATATTTTTCTTATAAGCCTCAACACCAGGCTGATCAAATGGATTAACCCCAAGCATATGTCCAGATATACCGCAAGCCTTCTCAAAGAAATACATAAGTTCACCAATAGTAAATGGAGTAATCTTGTCTATATCTACTATTATATTAGGAACTCCTCCATCAACATGGGCTAAAACAGTAGCTTCTAATGCAGATTTATTTATTTGATGTAAAGATTTTCCTTTTAAGTAGTTAAGTCCATCTAAGTCAGATTCTTCTTTTTTTATTTTCAAATCTATTTCTTCTTCATCTACTCTTATAACAGTTTCAAATAAACCTCTTCTTCCATCTTGTATAAATTGACCTAAAGAGTGCAAATCAGTAGAGAAATCCACAGAAGCAGGGAATATACCTTTTTTATCTTTACCTTCGCTTTCTCCATATAATTGTTTCCACCATTCAGATATATAATGCATTCTTGGGATGTAATTTACCATTATCTCTGTATTGAAACCTTTACTATAAAGAGCGTTTCTTAACATAGCATAAAGCATAGAAGGATTTTTCTTGTAATCTGCTTTTTTTGTAGCCTTAGCCATAGAGTCAAAACCTTTTATAAACTCTTTAATGTCTATTCCAGCAGCTGCTATAGGTATAAGACCAACAGGAGTAAGTACAGAATATCTACCTCCAACATCATCAGGTATTACAAATGTTCTGTATTTATTTTCTGTAGATAATGTTTTTAATGCTCCTTTTGCCTTATCTGTGGTAGCTATTATTCTTTTTGCTGCTCCTTCTTTACCGTATCTTTTTTCAGCATATTCTTTTAATACTCTAAAAGCTATAGCAGGTTCAGTAGTAGTTCCGCTTTTTGATATAACATTAATATAAAAATCTTTGTCTTTTAAATAATCCAACAAATGTTTGAAATACTCACCATTCATATTATGACCAGCATATACAACTTGAGTATTTCCTTTTTTAGCAGTAGTAAAAGGATTTAAGAAAGATTCTATAACAGCTCTCGCACCCAAATAAGATCCGCCAATACCAACAGATACTAATACTTCAGCATTCTCTCTTATTTCTGCTGCCAAAGTTTCTATATCTTTTACCATCTTCATAGCTTCAGTTGGAAGATTAACCCAACCTAAAAAGTCATTGCCAGCACCTTTTTTATTTTCTAAAAGCTCATTAGCATATTGTGCTGAACTTGCTAAATACTCTAATTCATATTCTTGCAAAAAATTTAATACATTCTTATAATTTATAGATAGCATTTTTTACACCTCGTGATATAGTTTTATAATACATAAATTATACAATAATAATACCGAAAAATAAAGAAATAAATATAAAAAATTAAGGTACAAATAAAATGATTTTGTCTGGACTTGAAATAGAAAAGAATTTAAATAAAAATATTATAATAGAACCTTTTAACAGGAAACAATTAAACTCAAATAGTTATAATGTAAGGCTTCATAATAAACTTTTAGTATATAAAGATAATGTATTAGATATGAAAAAGCCTAATGAAACTAAAGAAATCATTATACCTGAAACAGGATATCAGTTAGAACCTAATCAGCTTTATTTGGGAAGAACTTTAGAATATACAAAAACAAAAAAATATGTGCCTATGATAGAGGGTAGGTCATCCATAGGAAGGCTTGGAATATTTATACATATTACTGCTGGGTTTGGAGATGTTGGTTTTGCAGGTTATTGGACTTTAGAGATTTTTTGCATTAAGCCTATAATAATATATCCTGAAGTGGAGATTGCTCAACTTTATTATCACACTATAGACGGTGAATATGAAGAGTATGCAAGCAGCAAATATCAAAACAATACTGATGTTCAGCCTAGCATGCTTTATAAAGATTTTAAATAATTATAAATAAATCCAAATTATGAAGAAATCCAAAAATAAACTCCATTCTACTAATAAAGAATTATATGAAGGTGCTGTTATAAGAAAGTGCCGCATTGAAGAAGATATTGAATCTATGCGATTAGATAAATATATGGGAAATAGGTTTTCTTATTATTCCAGAAACAAGTGGCAGGATTTGATAGGCGAGGGGCTTGTATTAGTAAATGGTGAGAAAATAAAATATACTCGAAGTGTTTCTAAAGGTGATGAAATATCATACTATTTTAAAGATATGAAAGAGCCTGAAGTAAATAAAGATATAGAAATAATTTATGATGATGGCGATTTAATAATAGTAAATAAGCCTGCTAATTTGCCTGTGATTCCTTCTGGAAAATATTATTACAACACTTTACACACAATCATGCAAGAGAGATTAGGCTGTCATTTGAATATGATTAATAGAATAGATAGAGAGACAAGCGGATGTGTAATACTTTCTCGCGGTTCTTTGGTGGCTTCAAAGTTTTGTGCTATGCTTGCAAACAAAAATAATAATATAAAAAAAACTTATATTGCTATAGTGGAGAATGCTAAAGATATAGAAGATTCTTTTACTGTTGAAGGATATATGCAAGAGGTAGGAGATAAACTTTATAGAAGGTATCAAATACTTCATAAAGAGAATGTTGAAGACTCAAAATATTCAAAGACAAAGTTTAAAACTGTAAAAAGAATAGGCGATTATGCCATATTAAAAATAAGACTCTATACTGGACGAATGCATCAAATAAGGGTGCATCTTCATTCAAAAAATCTTTATATGGTTGGAGATAAAATATACGGCAAGTATGGCCCTAAAGTTTTTAATTCTTTTATAGAAAAAAGCATTATACCTGAAGGATTTTTTTATAGGCAGGCACTTCATTCTTATATGTTGGAGTTTAATCATCCAATCACTAATGAGCGTATAAAAGTAAAAGCAAAAATACCAAAAGACTTAAAAGATTTTATTGCTAGTATATAGTGAAAAAATTTAAGTTTGATAAAAATTAATTTTTTATTTTATAATATTCCAAAATATATAGCATTAAAATACTTGCACTTTCGCGAAGCGTACCCGTAGGGTAAAAACTTTTTGCGGCGGGAAAAAGTTGATAGAAAATTATTGTTTTAATATATTCTTTAAATTTTTAATTTTTTTATTTTAATTATTTGCGGGGACTAGCCCCCGTGCCCACACTTCTTTTGCTGATAGGTACTTACTCGGTATTGGTATAAAAGAAGCAAAAGAACTGCATTTTTATGAAATATAGCTAAAAATATATGGTATTATTTATATATTTCCTTTATATAAAGATATTAAATTTGCACCTTTGACGAAGTCCGCACCGCGACCGTAGGAAGTGCCTGCGACCGAAGGGAGTCCTTCAGGGCGACCGTAGGAAGTACCTTTAGGTATGGGTACGAAGGTGGGAAAAAGTTGAATAAAATAAAAAATCTACTGCAAAATATATTTATTTTAGTATATAAAACCATTCTTTATTATAAATACATTCTTGCCGTCTGAGGCTATTGATATCGCTTCACTACTATACATATCTATTTCTGATATATAATCATAGCCGCCTAACTCTTTTCTTGTAGCTGTTTCTTTATTCCATATAAAATAATACTTTCTTCCAAGTCTGTCTGCTGTAAAAGCAAAAGAATCCCCATAAAACTTAAATGAAGTTACAAAGTTATATGAAGGGCTTTCAAAGTTGTCGGATATAATATATTCTCTGTTATTTTTTGAGGCATTGTATACTAATTCATTGTTGTCAGAAAAATATATATCATTTATTTTATTATAATCCTCATTAATTCTTTTGTTATTGAGAATTATAAAAGATATATTATTGCTGCTTACTCCATATGCAAAGTTTTTTGAGTCCTTTGAATATTGATAGGTATATATATTATCATAGCTTCCTAACATATTTCCTCTAACATATAATTGCATCATATCGTTTGTATCTATATTAATAAATACCAAACTTTGACCATCTGGAGAAAAACTCATATTTGTAATTAGATTAAACTCACCTATATTTCTATTGTTTATTAAAATGCTTGTGTTTATAAATTCATTTGTAATAATAAGATTATTATTTGTGTCTGTAAAATTCAATGTGTTTTCTACTATGTTTGTAATAACATTTGTAACCATCATCAATGCTATAGTGTTTGATTGTCCTTTTACAGTTATTCCTTCTTCATTTGTATAAACACTTATATTAGATAGATTATAATTTGTAACAGTAGATATATTTGTAAGAATAGTATCGTTTGTATTAATATTTGTAGACATCATATTATTTATATTATCATTTGTAGTTAAATTAGTGTCTATTTGAGGCATTAATTTAACAGCATATGCCTGATTTTGTAAGTTGTATGAAGCTAAATCATCAACAGATATAAAACTTTCTGTATCATTATTGCCATTATATATAAGAGCACTTCCTTCACTATTTACAACATACATTAAAGTTCTTTCGTCATTAGCATATTTCATTTTTTCTGCTTTGCCTGAAACAGCTTTTTCTTCGCCATTTATATTAACAAAATATTCTCCGTCTCTAGAATAAGAAAATGCATAATTATTATTATTTATAACATATTCATATAATTCAGAGTATTGTGTTTTTGCTTCTCCGTTAATAACAGCAATTCCATAATCCATAAGTCTTGCAAATATTATAGAGTTGTTTCCAGCAAAGGCAGATGCTTCTATAGAGTCGAATTCTTGTTCTTTATTACCGTATATAACAACCCACATATCTTTACCAATAGAAGGTTTAAGCATAGTAGCAACCAATGTAGTGTTTGGTAAAACTTTTATTATACCAGCATCTTTATATCCTTCTAATCTGCTGTTTTTATAAAGTATATCATAGGTTATATTATTAGCGTTGTTCTTTTCTATAACGATTGCATAGTTTGTATCGCTTAATATATGTGCATTTTTTAGAGTTTCATTGTTTTGTAATGTGTATATTTGAGAAAATAGTAAATTGCTTATTAATAAAAAATAAATAGCTATGTATTTTTTCATAGTAAAATCCCATTCTTTAAAGAAAATTATTTATATACTCGGTAATATTATAAACTAAAATTAATAATATACAAAATTATCTTATTAAAAAAAATTGAATTTTTACGATTATTTTTATATAAAACACTTGAGGTTATTATGAGATATTTTATTATAATATTGCTTTTTATTTATTCTTGCAGCTCTGTAAACACTAAAACTGAGAGTCTTAATAATGGTTGGATTAATGAAAATAAATTTAGCATTAATTCAATAGGCTATCCAAATACTGATAATAATGCCACATCAGAAGAAAATAAAAATAGTGCCTATAATGCTGCTTTATCTCTTTCTATAGTAAAAATTGAGAATGCTTTTGCAAAAGAATTGCCAGAAAATTATAAATATTATGATGATTTGAAGAGTTTTATATCTAATAATGTAAAAATAGAGCATGCAAATTATGTGGATAATAGATATTATAATATAATAGCTTCTGTAGAACATGATAATTTATTAGATAGCTTAAGAAAAGGTAAAAAAATAACAAAATAATGTAATTTTTTTTATATTTATTTTACATTTAAATTAAATATAAGTTTATTATAATAATAAAAAATACATATTAGGAGAAAAGTATGAAGTCTACTAAATTGATTGCATTTGTAGGTTCAATTGCATTATTGTTTGGTATGATAGCTTTTGCTCAGGCTAAAATTGATTTAGCTAAAATACCTGATGGTACTTATTTGGGTAACTACAAAGCTACTTACAAAACAAAACAAGGTGACTACCAAGCTAAAGTAACAGTTCAAGGTGGTAAATTAACTAAAGTTGTAATGACTAAATGTGCTCATTCAAGCGGTCCTGCTAGAGCTAAAGCAGCTTATGATAAAATGATTGCTGCTAACAATATTTATGTTGATGGTGTTACTGGTGCTACTTGGACAGCTCTTATTGAAGATGCTTTAACTAAATTAACTCCAGCAAAATAATCTTAAATAGGATATGAAAAATTGTATTAGAGAGTGTATTCATAATTGAATACACTTTTTTTATATTCTTTTATTTATTTTTATATTTAAAAATAAGCCTATTAACATAATTATAAAAGTTATAAGTATTGCTATATACATGTTTAATTCAAAATTGTATCTTAAATGTTGAAAATCAGAAATTTTCCTAGATAATTCTATTAAAACATTTGCAGCAAACTCTGTTGTCTTTGCTGGGTATATTGATATAGTATTAAATATTTGATATGTGAATATAGTTATTAATGATGATGATAATATAATAAAAGATAATGGTACAGCGAATATATTTGCTATTATAGAGTTAAGATTTAAAATTTCAAAATGATATATATTTAATGGCAATATAGAGATAAGAGATATTATATTGATTGCCAAAAAACCTAATAAAGTTATAAATATATTTTTTAGAAATGGCTTTATTTTTAAGTTTTTTATTTTTGTTATTATAAAGAAATTATAAATAGGGTAGTATAATATTATTCCCAATGTTGCTAAGAATGAAAATTGAAAACTTATCTCTCTTATAGAGTTTGGGTCTATGAGTAATATTATTAATGCTGCTAAAAATAATGAGTTTACATTGTTTCTGTCTCTATCAAAATAATAGGATATTAATATACAAAAAGCCATTATACTTGAACGCACTATTGAAACAGAGAATATACTTACTGTTGGATATATTATTATAGTGATGATTGTAGCAATAAATATTTTATTATAAAAGTTTATTGGCAAGAATGATAATGCTGTAAATAATATAAAAAGTATCATAGATATATGAAGACCTGATATTGAAAGTATATGAGATATTCCAGAGTTTATGAAGTATTGATTAATATATGCTGGTATAATATGTTTATCGCCTGTAATGATGCATTGAGCAACAGAATAGCTTATAGGCTCTATATGTTCACCTAAAGACTTTTTTATTGTGTTTCTAAAATGTAAACCAATTTTGTTTAGAGAGTTCAATATTGAAAAACTTTCTTTTTGCACAGTAAAATTAATATATGGATAAATACTACTTACACCATAAAGCATTTGATTTTCTAATGCTTTTACTATATTAAGATTATTTGTTAGTATATTTTTATATAGTCTGATTTTAGCGTAAACTGTAATAATGTCGTTTATATATATTGGTTTGGCTGAATTATGATATAGTCTAATTTTTCCAGCATATTTGTGCCAATTTTCCCCATCATAAACTCTATCAACATATGCAATATATCTATCTCTAAAATTAACTACTCCATCATAATCTATTATTTTACAGCTGTATGCTTTAATTTCTTTGTTAAATTCTTTTAATGGTGATGAAAATATATCATAATACCTAGAAATTGTATAACTGTATCCCAAGAAAAATACTGAAATTATTAAAATAAAAAAACTGTTTTTATTATATATGGCAAGTATTATTGATATTACTATGAGAATAAAAGATATTATTAATGATATATTAAAAAAATAATTACTGCTAAGTTTCAATGCAATAGATATACCTAAAGCAAAGCTCGTTGTGATATAAAGTATATAAGTAATAGGATATACGCTTTTCATCATAATATCATCTTTTTACTATTCCGTAGAAGATAATATTAATTATCATGTCTAAATCTTTTTCATTATTTTCTATATTTTTATTTTTTGCCCACTCCATTTCAAAGCCTTTAATTATTGCTAATATGGATTCTGTGGCAAGCCTTAAATCTATATTAAATAATCCCTTTTTTACGCCTCTTCTTAATATCATTTTAATAGTGTCATATTCTTCTTTATGATATTTTGCCCTCATATGTTCTATTAAAGTAAAATCTTCAAATATTTCGCTATGAAGTGCCTCATAAAGGTTGGCTAATTTAATATATCCTTTTTGTCTTGTTAGTATATAGGCTCTTATTTTAGCTTCGGCTGTATCTTCTTTTTTTATTGCTTCGTATATAGATCTTTTTAAATCTGCTGCTTCATTTTCAGCTATGGCAAAAAAAATTTCTTCTTTACTTTTAAAATAATGATAGATACTGCTTTTTGATTTATGAACCATTAAAGCAATATCACTCATAGAAGTCTTTTTAAATCCGTATTTTTTAAATAGCTCTTTTCCAGCATTAACAATTTGTTCTCTTGGATTCATTTCTATCCTTCATATAACTTTCTACTAATAATTATATATAATATTTTTTATTTGTCAAAAGTTATATGAGAATAGCTTATATTATGAAGATTTTTATTTATTTTTTAATTTATTTCTCTATAGTAGATTGATTAACATTAAGCACTGTATTATCAGGTAAAGATACTATACTTCTATAGAAATTTACTTGAGTAACATTATTAGCATAAGGCATATTAATTATTTCATTTAAATAACTTTTAGTATTTGCATCTAAAATTACATTTTCTGTAGTTACTTCTGCGCTTGATATATTAGCCTGCATAAATGCACCAAGCTGTAAGTTATTATTAACTGTTGCAGAGCCAGATAATACTTTAACAGTGGTTGTGCCATTATTATTAGCTATTATAACAGTACCTCTCATAGAAATATTAGCATTTTGAGTAACTATATTAATAGAATCAAGTTTTGTAATTGCTATAATTTCTCCAGAAGACAATGTGAATTTTATTTTATTATTTCTATCTAATGACTCATCTATATTTAGAGAAGTGTTTTGTTTTAGTTTAAATAAAGAATTATTTTGTATATAATAAGTTAGATAAGAATTTTCTTGTAAAGTTAGTCTATCATTACTAAATAATAAATCGCCAATATTAGCAGGTTTAGCTATTATATCTTTTGATGTAATTTTTACTTCACCTTGAACAGATACTATTTCCATATAATTAGCATTATATTGTGCATTTAAAGCAAAAGCACATACAAATATTATAGCAATTATTTTTTTACACATCTGTGAAACTCCATAATACATTTTTACTATAAAATATTATCGGAAATATTTTTATATATACATAATATTTTTTTATTGTACGAATATATTTACTTTTATGCTGTTTAAATTTTGATTGTCTTTATTAACTGCTTTTATATAAAAACTATGCTCTCCGCCTTCTAATTGCCATCTAATATTTCCATTTTTTAATTCTTCAATGCTCGCTATAATTTTATCATCGCAATATAGATTTGCTGAGACAATATTTTCTGGTATATAAGTTTTTATAAATATGTTTTGATATTCTTTTGGAAGGGTAGAATCTATTTTATATACTGAGTTATCTGTTGGAGAAGTTATCATAATATTTTGTGAGTAGGTATCTCTTCTGCTATAGGTTAAATTATAAGTATTATTAACTTTTACCCAATCTCTTGTTGGAGTTTCTATTTGCTGTTCTTTTATCCAGCCATTATATTCTGAAGGAAGGCTTACAAACACTTTTTTGCTTATACTTCCATCTTCATTATTTTTTATATATAAATTATGAACATCGCATTCTTCTGTCGGCACATATTCTTTAGAAAACTCTTCATTTCTATACTCTTTACAAAACTCTCCTCTTAGTTTGCCGCTTATTAAACATATATCTCTGTTTACTATATTCGCTGGTTTATTCCATATTGTTTCTTTTTGACTTTTATTAAGCATAGTGAATAAATCATATATTATAGGTACAGCTCCGTTTCCGCCTGTAATATTTATCATTTCGCTCCCCTTAAAATCTCCAAGCCAAATACCAACTATATAGTTTTTAGTATAACCAATTCCCCAAGCATCTCTTGAGCCTTTTGATGTACCTGTTTTTATGGCTACAGAAAAAGGATAAACAATTCCTCTATAGCTTCTAAAAGAGCCCATTCTTGCATTTCTGTCTGATAATATGCTTGTTATAAGATAGGCACTTTCTTTTGATATTACCTGCCTTGTGCTTTTTTTAGGTATATTAATTATTTCGCCATTTTCTTTTTTTAATGATTTTATAGAGTAATGATTTATAAACTTACCTTCATTTGGGAATATAGTATATGCAGAAACCAAATCAACTAATCTCACCTCAGCACTTCCAAGCACAAGAGAATAACCATAATAATCTGGATTTTTATTTATAGAACTTAAACCAGATTTTAATAAAATATTTTGAAAGTCTTTTATACTGTATCTTGCAAGCCATTTTACAGCTGGTATATTTAGAGAATTAGCAAGTGCATCTCTTATGGTAACAGGGCCATGATATTTATGATTAAAGTTTTCTGGTATGTAATCTCCTCCCGGTGAGTTTATATAAGTTTTAACATCAGCTATAATAGATGCAGGAGTTTCTCCTTTATCAAACAAATATCCATACAAAAAAGGTTTTAAAGTGCTTCCAGCCTGTCTTAAAGAAGTAGCTCCATTAACAGCTCCATCGACTTCCTTATCAAAATAATCCATAGAGCCTATCATAGATAATATTTCACCTGTTTTGGCATTTAATATAACACATGAAATATTTCTTACATTGAATGTGTGAAGCGATTGACTTGCATTGCTTATTACTGTTATTGCTTCTTGTTGTAGTTTATAGTCTAAAGTGGTTTTTATTTCTGTTATGTTGTTGTATTTTAATTGTGCTAATGATTCTTTTGTATACATTGTAAAGTGAGGTGCTTTGAATGTGTATTCTTCTTTGTTGTTGTAAACGATAATTTTTTCTTCAATATTTTTTTGATACTCTGCATCATCTATATAGCCGTTATTTTTCATTTCATTTATAACATACATTCTTCTATCATTTAATCTCTCTTCATATTTGTATGGGTTAAACTTTGTTCCTGATTTTATAATTGAAGCTAGTATTGCTGATTCATTGACATTTAAATCTTTTGCCTCTTTTTTGAAATAAACTTGAGAAGCAGCCCCCACACCATAACAGTTATTTCCTAAAAAAACTCTGTTTAAATATTCTGTGATGATTTCTTCTTTTGATAGGTTTCTTTCTAATCTTATAGCGTCTAATGCTTCATATAATTTATTAATATATGTTCTCTCTCTTGGTATTATACTTTTTGCTAGCTGCTGAGTGATAGTGCTTCCGCCTGATACCACTTTGCCGTTTATTAAATTAGCTAAAAATGCTCTCATTATTGCTTTATAATCTATTCCATCATGTTTAAAAAAGTTTTTGTCCTCCGCACTTATAACTGCATTTATGAGGTTTGTTGATATATCACTATATTTTACTTCACTATAAAAACCACCATGCTTTGGAAAGAGTGTTGATATTAGAATATTGTTTCTGTCATATATTTTTAATACTCTCTCTTCATCTAATTTTAATTCATCTTTTGTAAATGGTATATTTATATAATCCTTACAATACTTATAAAAATTATATCCCTTTGGAATAAATATTACTGACAATACTAAAACAGAAATTAATAAAATATATATTATAGCTAATGATATTCTTCTAATTATTTTTTCCATAAGCAGTTTTCCATAAACCTATATTTTTATTTTACAATAAAATGAACAATAGTCAATTTTTTGTTATATATTTAAATTATTATGTTTTAATATATAAGTTTTTGTTTTATTCAACTTTTTCCTGCCTTTGCTCTGCGGACTTCGTCAAAGTTGCAAAAAGTGCAAGTACTACAACTTTATATTTTACAATATATTTTCAATATAATATAACATCTAAAATTTAACGTACACCTAAAGGTAGATTTTATAAAAATGCAGTCTTTTTGCTTCTTTGTGTCAATACCGAAGGTACTTCCTTCGGTCGCAAAAGAAGTGGGGGTGTGGGGGCTAGTCCCCACAAACAATAAAAAACAAAAAAATTTTATTGTTCTTTTTCCCGCAGCAAAAAGAACCAAAAAGTGCGAATGTTTTAACTTTATCTTTTTGGAATATATAAATCTAAAATAAAGTTTATATTTTATTTGCACATAAAAAGCTATACTCTATTAAATGCAGTTCTTTTGGTTCTTTTATACCAATACCAAGTAGGTGCCTATCGGCAAAAGAACTGGGGTGCTACCCTACGGGCACGCTTCGCAGGGGGGGCAAAGCTCTGCAAATAATTAAAATAAAAAACAATTTTGACAAAATATAATCATAATCCATAAATACTTTACAATTTGTAATTATAATTTATAATTCATTCTCAAACATTAATATACCTACAGAGGCTATCTCAATATGTCTGAAAATAAATTAATTAATAACAGTACCAAAAAAATATTATATTTTTTATTAGTATTTACTCTTATGATATTTTCTTCTATTCCTATGGATATACAAATATTGTTGTTTGATACCACATATGATTCTGAAAAATTAATTTATAATATAATTTTCAATAGTTTTTATTTTCAAGTGTTTTATTTTTTTTGTTATTCATTTTTATTTAGTATAAACAGCAATTTTGAAAATGTTAATAAGAGAACTGTATTAATAACATTTTTATCATTTTTACTTGTGCTTTTGCTTGGCATATTTACTTCAGCTCCTTTAAAAAATGAAATACCTAATATGCTTGATTTTTTTATGTCTAATATAATGATTAATAAAAGCATATTATCTTATATAATGTTTTTTATTATAATAGTTTTAGCTGACAATAATTTCAAAAACAATATATCTAATAGTTTTACTAAATTGGGAGATATAATTTTCTTTTCTGCAATAGCTGCAATTATTGCGTTTATATTTTGGATATTTATTGTTTTTTTATATGACAGATTTATTTTTAGAACTGATATAGTAAGTGATTTAGAACCATTAATTGAAAAGTTTATTTTTATCTCTATTATATTTGTTCTTTCTATAATACCTTTTATATTTTTCTTTGTACAAAATAGATTTAAAACTGTTTTGTCAATATATATTTCTAGAGTCTTATTATTTATATATTCATTTTTAATATTTATTTTATTTTTTGCATTATTTTATGGACCTATAAGACCTTTTGAAAATATGAAGTCTTTTATAATTTATAATATATTATTATATTTGTTTGTATTTACTCTATATTTTGTGAGGGCTGATTATAAGGCTGGAATAATAACAAAAGCGATGTATATAATATTTCCAATACCAGCATTTTTATTTAATATATTAGTTTTATGGGCAAGTATATACAGAGTGATTATTTCTGAGGTTAAAATAAATGAAATTTCTATTGCTGTACTTAATATAATAATAGCTGTTAATTTAATATATATAATAGTACAAAATATAAAGTCCATAATAAAAATATTAAAAGAGAACATCAATATAAATGAGGCAGTGATTGGAAATAATAAAATATATAGTTTTATTTATGTTTATGGAATTTACTCATTTATTTTTTCTTTTATAGCTCCTATAATAATGGTATTTTTAAAAGACAAATAAAAGTTTAATAATCTAAATAGGTTTATGAATTATGAAAAAGTTAATATTTATTTTATTTTTATTTAGTATGTGCTTATACAGTCAAAATAATAATAAAAGTAAAGCTTATGAAAAATTAAGAGAATATGTGAATGAAGGTAATGTTAAAGAAGCTGAGAATATTCTTAAAAAATATAACGTTAATATAAATGATCTTGATTATGAAGATTTTACATTATTATCACATGCGGTTATGGATAATAATATAGAAATGGCTGAGCTTCTTCTAAAATATAAAGCGGATGTTAATACTGTAGTAAATGACGGCGATACTGCATTGATACTTGCAGTTGATAATAATAATATGGAAATGGTTAAACTACTTTTAAGTTATGGTGCTGATATTGATTATCAGGGCTTTAGAGGAAGAACTGCATTATTTTCTGCTTTAGAATATAATAGAAAAGAAAATACTGAAATGGTAAAACTCTTAATAAAAAATAAAGCCGATGTTAATATAGCTTATGATGGAGATTATGGGAATGAAGAAACCCCTTTAATATATGCTGCTATGAAAGGCTATAAAGAAACTGTAAAAATATTAATTGAAAATAAAGCTTTTGTAAATAAAAGAAACAGAAATAATGCAAATGCTTTGATTTACGCTTATATGTATGGACATGATGATATAGCAGATATTTTACTTCAAAATGGTTCTGATTCTTTGGATAAAAGTTTGAAAGGTTGTAAGCTTATTAATAAAGAAACTTTATTTAGTTATAGATTAATAAATGCTGCAGTATATTCTACCAATGAAGTTTTTTTACAAAATCTGATTGATAATGGTGCAGATATAAATTATAAAACTTATGATAAGAAAACTGCATTAACAGAAGCGGCTTCTTATAATAATATTAATGCTGTAAAAGTGCTTCTTAAAAATAATGCCAATGTAAATGTTCAAGATTACTATGATATGACAGCATTGATGTTGGCTTGTCGTAACGGAAATTTAGAGATGACAAAAATGCTTTTAGATGCTGGTGCAGATAAAAGTATAAAAAGAGGTAATTATGATGCATTGTATTATGCTAGAGAATACGGAAAGAATGAAGAGATAATAAAACTTCTTACAAGATAAAAAATAATTTATTAATAAAGCAAAAGATTATTTATAATTAATTGCTTTATTAATAAAACTATAATTATTTTGAAGATATAATTCTTATTATTTCGAGAGTAGTTTCTAAACTTTTATGAAATGATGGGATAGGCAAAAACTCATATATAGAGTGGAAATTATGTGCACCTGTAAAATAATTTGGTGTTAGTAAGCCTTTTACAGATAATGCTGAGCCGTCTGTACCTCCTCTCATTGATAAAGTTTTTGCTTCTATATTTAAGTTTTTCATTGCTTCATAAATAACATCTATAGGAAACTTATCGTCTTTTAGAGAGTCAGCTATATTGCCGTATACATCTTCAATAGTTAATTCTATTTTTGCTCTAGGCTCTAATTTTTGATATTTTTCAACAGCTTCTCTAATTTTAGCTTTTTTCTCTTCATAGAGTTTTTTGTTATGGTCTCTAATATTTAATTTTAAAGAAGCATTTCTCTGATTTCCGCTAATGCCTTGAACCCAAATGTAGCCTTCTTTTTTTTCTGTACATTCAGGAGTTTGTTTTCTGTCGAATTCATTAGCTATATCTATCGCTATAAGTATAGGATTAACCAATACTCCTTTAGCACTCATAGGATGTGCTGTTACTCCTTCTATATCTATAGAAGCACTTCCTGCATTAAATGTTTCATATACTACTTCTCCTATTTCGCATGAATCTATAGTGTATGCAAAATCGGGCTTAAATACATTCAAATCTAATTGCTTAGAACCAAGAAGTCCTATTTCCTCATCTGGTACAAAAGCTATATATATACCACCATGCTCTAAATTATTATCTTTAATATATTTTAATGCAGACATTATTGTTGATATTGCTGCTTTGTTATCAGCACCTAACACACTTGTTCCATCAGAAAATATAATATCATTGTTTATATAATTTTTTATTTCAGGATGTTCTGATACTTTAAACATTATATTTTTTTCTTTGTTTAAGCATAAATCATTGCCTTCAAATTTAAGTATTTGAGGATGAACGTCTCCTGTAAGCCCAATATCAACAGTATCAAGATGTGCCACAAATCCAATAGAATGTATATTGTCTTTATTTTTTGGAAGCAATGCTGTAACAATAGAATTATCATTTACAACAATGTTTGTTAAACCTAAAGCTTTTAAATCTTCTGCTAAAACTTTTGCAAGCTTCATCTGTCCTTCAGAGCTAGGAAGATTTTTTACAGATGCATTGCTTTGGCTTGGTATAGAAGAATATTTAAAAAAACTGTCAATTTGAAATTTCTTAATATCATCGTTTAACATACTATTTTTACCTCTTTTATTTTATTAAATTAATTAACAGGCGGATAAACATAACCGCTATTAAATCCTATAGGTATATTTAAGCCCCAGAATATATAAAGCATTATCATAAGAGCAATTAATAAGCCTATACTATAAGGAAGCATCATAGAAGATAATGTACCAACTCCTGTTTTCTTGCAGTATTTCTGACAATAAGAAATTATTAACGGATAGAATGCAAACATTGGAGTTACAACATTTATAGCCGAATCGCTTACTCTAAATGCTGCCTGAGTTAATTCTGGAGAAATGCCTACAGCCATAAGCATAGGTACAAATATTGGTGCTAATATTGCCCATTTTGAAGAAGCTGAAGTTATTAACAAATTTAATATTGCTGTAAGTAGAGTGATACCTGCAACTGTTACTTGAGCTGGCATATTTAAAGATTTTAAAAACTCAGCACCAGCTATTGCTATCAATGTTCCAACATTAGAGTTTCCAAATACATACAAAAACTGAGCACAGAAAAATGAAAAAGTTAAAAATGAAGCAAGATTTTTTACGCTTCCTGCCATAGCTAAACTAAAATCTTTTGTTGTTTTAAATTTACCAGTAAGTTTTCCATATATGTATCCGGGTATTACTAAGAATAAAAATAATATAGGTACTATTGCCTGCATAACAGGAGCATCTGGAGTAGTTAATTCACCGTTTGGAGATCTTAATAAAGAGTTCTCTGGAATAAGTAAAACTATTAAAAGTACAAGCATTAATACTAAAACAGAAAATGCTATTCTAAAAGCTCTATTTTCTTCTTTTGTTATAGAAGAGACACTTGTATCCTCTGGTTTAATACCTTCATCAATAGGCATAGTTTTCCATAAGAAAGGCTCTACTATTTTATCAGTGATAAACCAGCATACTAAAATTACAGCAAAAGTTGATGATATGCTTAAGAAATAATTACATAAAACATTAACAGTATAAGTAGGGTCTATGAGTCTTGCTGCTCCTTGAGTAAAACCTTGCATTATAGGGTCTATTGTAGAAGGAGTATAGCTTGCAGAAAAACCTCCAGCAAGTCCTGCAAATGAAGCTGCTATTCCTGCTAATGGGTGTCTTCCTACAGCAAAAAACATTATAGAAGCTATAGGCATTAATATAACATAAGAAGAATCTGAAGTTATATGGCTTACAACAGAAATAAATATAATTGCTGGTGCTATTGCTTTTTTTGGTATGATAGCTAATAGCTTTATAAGAATCATTCTAATAAATCCGCTTCCTTCAGCTGCTCCTATTCCAAGTGTTGCTACAATTGTAATACCTAAAGGAGGAAAGTTTATAAAGTTGTATGTCATTTTTGTTATAAACTTTGTTATTTCTACAGGGGCAAGCATATTAATTATTTTTATTTGCTCTCCTGTGGTAGGATGAAAATAATTAAATGTGAAATAAGACAATATCCATGACACTATAAGCATTATGAAAAATGCTAGTAAAAATAAGATTGTGATGTCTGGAAGTTTGTTTCCTACTGTCTCAATGACATTTAAAAAACTTTCAAACTTATTTGACTTTTTAATGTCTTTAGTATTCATGTAAGACTCCTATTGTGAAACTTTATAAATAAATAATTATACAATTAAATATTTTATAATTAAAAAAACATAGTAAAATAAATAATTTGCCTGCTTTTTAAATAAAAAAGTATTATTTATTTTATTAGATTAAAATATAAGAAAAAATAATTATATTAAAATTGTACATATTATACTATTAAATTAAGTATTCATCAATAGTATTGTATGATTTTTATATATAATATTATTGTTTGTAATAATATTATATAAGGTTTTACATGAATTTATCATAAAAAATTACTAAGCACTTTTTTATTAAAATATTTCATAATTGAAATTTTGTTAATTTTCTTTTATTATAAAAAATAACAATACATACATGGGGTACAATATGAAAAATATTATTTCTATAATTGCAGCATTTATTTTAACAATTGCTGTAATTTCATGCGGCGGCGGAAACAAAGAAACAAATCAATCAGAACAAAATACTCAAACATCACAATCTCAAAATATTCAAACTAATACTTTACAAACAAATAATCAAAAAGAATTCTTTGATATGAAATATGTTT